>CALFEW010000426.1 GCA_937958365.1 uncultured Chloroflexota bacterium
GATTGTGAACGGCCGTCACCCTGTCGTCGAACAATCCACCAGCATTGAGATCGGCGAACGCTTCGTGCCCAACAACGCCCATTTCCACGCCACCGACCGCATTCAGATCATCACCGGGCCTAACATGTCTGGAAAATCCACTTACCTCAGGCAGACCGCCCTCATCACCCTGATGGCCCAGATTGGCAGCTACGTGCCCGCCGACAGCGCCGCCATTGGCCTGGTAGACCGCATCTTCACGCGCATCGGCGCCCACGACGAACTGCACGCCGGCCGCAGCACCTTCATGGTCGAAATGGTCGAAGCGGCCGAGATTTTGCACCACGCCACGCATCGTTCGCTGCTGATTCTGGACGAAATCGGCCGGGGAACCAGCACCTACGACGGGCTGGCGATTGCCTGGGCGATGATCGAGTATCTGCACAACCACCCGCGCCTGAAACCGCGCACCCTCTTCGCCACCCACTACCACGAACTGGTGGGGCTGGCCGATTTGCTGCCGCTGGTGGCGAATTACAACGTGGCAGTGGCTGAGGAAGGGGATTCGGTGGTGTTCTTGCACCAGATTGTGCCGGGCGGGGCCGACCAGAGCTATGGCATCCACGTGGCCCAACTGGCCGGCCTGCCCCGCGACGTGATCAACCGGGCCAACGAGATTTTGCAGGAGTTGGAGAAACACGCGCCGACAACGGCCGTTACCCCCAGCCGCTTCACCTCATCCCAACAAATGGCTCTTTTCCCCGAAACCAGCCCCATCTTGGAAGAACTGGAAAAGCTGGACGTGAACAGCCTGACGCCGCTGGAAGCGATCAACAAGCTGTATGAGTGGAAGCGTAAGTTCGGCCAAAAAGAGTGATAGTTTGGGGCATGCCCTACTGCTGGGAACCTGGCCGGGCACGCGAGATAGTGGGGAAACGGCCGTTTCTAGGGGGTGGAAACGGCCGTATTACAACACTTCTAGTGAATAGTCTGCACTAGTTGGATATTGGCGCGCAGCCAATTGTTGACCAATTCTTGCAGATCAATCCCCTTTTCTTCCGCTTCCTCACCTACCCCGCCGACTTCACCAACTCCTTGCCAAACAACTGCTTATAAATCGGCGACAGCGCCCGTACCTGCCGGTCGGCGTGATAACTGCTGCGCACCAGCGGACCGCTTTCCACCCACTTAAAGCCCATCTCCAACCCAATCCGCTTCAGTTCGGCAAATTCGTCGGGATGGTAATATTTTTCTACCGGCAAATGCTGGTCGGCGCGCGGCTGCAAATATTGGCCGATGGTCAGAATGTCCACGCCGCATTCCGCCAAATCTTGCATGACGGCCAACACTTCGTCCCAGGTCTCGCCCAGACCGAGCATGATACCGCATTTGGTCAGCACTTCGGGGTCCATCTTTTTGGCGTTTGCCAGCGTCGTCATGGCCCATTCGTATTTGTCTTGCGGTTGGACCTTTTTGAAGAGCCGCGGCACCGTCTCTACGTTGTGGCCTAGAATTTCCGGCCGGGCGTCCATGACAATTTTGAGGGCTTCGGCGTCCCCTTTGAAGTCCGGGATGAGCAGTTCGATGGAGCAGCCGGGCTGCATTTCGCGCACGCGCTGGATGACGGCCGCAAAAATGGGCGCGCCGCCATCTTTACGCTCGTCGCGGTTGACGGAGGTGATGACGACGTGGCGCAGGTTCATGGCTTTAACGGCCGTTGCCACCCTTAATGGCTCGGCAAAATCCAGGGGTAACGGCCGTCCCGTCTTAATGTCACAAAAAGCGCAGCTTCGTGTGCAAATGTCGCCCATCATCAAGAAAGTGGCCGTGCCCGCGCCCCAGCACTCGCCCATGTTGGGGCACTGCGCTTCTTCGCAGACGGTGTGCAGCTCTTTACTGCGCATCAACTCATTAAGCCGCTCATAATTCTCGCCGCTGGGAATCCGCGCCCGAATCCAATCTGGGTGCCGCCGTTTGGGCCGCAGCGCCGCTGTCTCGTTAACGCCAATAGAATCCAAATCAATGGTAGTCATAGTGAGTAGTCCTTCGTCAAGTAGTCTGGTAGCCGGGTCGTTGTCAATTGTCAATTGGCAATTGCCAATTAGCCATTGACAACCGCCAGTTCTGTGGCAAAGACCTGAGCAAACGCCTCGGTGATGGGCTGGAGAAGGTCTATGGGGGTTAACGGCCGTGCCAAAATCTCCGCCATGCTTACCACCCCGTGCTCACTGATGCCGCAAGGGACAATGTGACCAAAATGGCTCATGTCTGGGTTCACGTTCAAGGCAAACCCATGACTGCTAATCCCTTTCGCATTCACCCGCACGCCAATCGCCGCAATCTTACGCGGCCCGTCCGGCCGATCCACCCATACACCGGTATAGCCATCATAACGCCAGCCCTGAATACCAAACCCCGCCAGCGCCACGATGATCATTTCTTCCAGGTTTCGCAAATAGCGGTGAAAATCCGGCTTGTCAAATCCCTGCAACTGAAACAAACGCTGCAAATTCAAGATCGGATAGCCCACAAGCTGCCCCGGTCCATGGTAGGTAATATCACCGCCCCGGTCTACCCAGCGCACGGTAAACCCCTGCGCCGCCAACGAGCCTTCGTCTAGCAGCAGATGGTCCAACTTGCCGCTGCGGCCCAACGTATAAGTTGGCGGGTGTTCCAGCAGCAGCAATTCATCCGCCAGTTCCGCCGCCTCAACACGAGCGGCCACCATTTCTTTCTGCAAATCCCAGGCGGCGTCATAATCAATTTGTCCAAGCCACGTTGCAAAAATCATTTTCATGCTATCCTTTATGAGCCTAAGGCTATCTTCCTACGATATAAATGTCAACCGCAAAGCCATCTGCCTTACACAAAAATTCATTTCCGAATTCCTCGACATTTTACTCGCAACGATTATACTTTCGGCGAATTTACGATCTTTATTCGCCAACCCATCCCCATGCTTTTTGTCAGGAGATGGGTTTCGTATTTTAAGGAGAACAGAAAACCAAAAATGCATGTTGCTTTGTTAGCGAACCTTCAAAAAAATGCCCCCTTGCAGCCCGGCATGTCTCCTGACATGTGGGATGATCTTGATTCAGAAGTAACCATTGCCGCTATCGTGGCTGCTATAGAGTCCGGCGGTCATCGTGTTACATTTTTGGAAGGGGATCCGACCCTTTTCGACAATCTACGCAAACTTCGGCCAGACATCTGTTTCAACATTTGCGAAGGCCACTTTGGGGATTCACGGGAAGCGCAGGTTCCCGCCATGTTGGAGATGCTGCGCTTGCCTTACACCGGTTCGCAAGTTCTCACCCTCGCCCTCACACTGGACAAGCCCATGACCAAGCGCGTCCTCACCTACCATGGGCTGCCCACGCCACAGTTTCAGGTTTTCGAGCGCATCCACGAACCCATCAACGATGACCTCATCTTCCCCTTATTCGTCAAACCCAGCCGGGAAGGCACAGGCATGGGCATCAGCGCCGATTCGGTGGTGCAAGATGAAGGGCAACTGCGCACCCAACTGCGCCGCCTGTTTGATCGTTACGACCAGCCCGTGCTGGCCGAACACTTTGTGGAGGGGCGAGAAATTACTGTCGGCGTGGTAGGCAATCTGACGACGCCGGTGGCCTGGCGTGTGCCGGAGGACGAAGAAGCGCCGCGTGTTTCCAAGGGCCTGTCCCTCTTGCCGCCACTGGAAGTAGACCTGACGCGCTACCCTGACGAAGAGGGCGGCATTTACACCAGCCGCATCAAAACGGAACTGGCCCACGACTTTCATTACCTGTGTCCCGCGCCCATTGACAGTGACATGCTCGAAGAGCTGAACTGGCTAACGGCCGCAACGTTCCGCGTTACCGGCTGTCTGGATGTGGCTCGTGTTGATTTTCGTCTGGACGCCAACGATGGCAATAAACCGTACATCCTGGAAATCAATCCTTTGCCCGGCCTGAATCCAGAATATTCCGACCTGTGCATCGAGGCCAAAGCCGCCGGCTGGACCTACGAAGAACTGGTCAACCGCATCCTGAACGAAGCGGCGGAGCGGTACGGGTTGTGAGTGAACATCCCAGAAGTTTGAAACTTCTGGGATGTTTTTCAATCCCAGAGTAAAGGCAGGCGCTCCAGCCCGCGAAATAGGACGCCGGAGCGCCAGGCTAATTCGGCGGCGGGAACCGCCAAGCGCACATTGGGCAGTCGCCCGAAAAGGGTTTGCAGCGCGATTTTGCCTTCCAGGCGAGCCAGCGGCGCGCCCAGGCAGTAGTGGATGCCGTGACCAAAGGCCAGATGGCGGCTGCCGCCCCGGCACACGTCTAGCTTGTCGGCGGCGGGGAACTGGCTTTCGTCTCGATTGGCGGAAGCCAGGACGACGCGCACCACGTCGCCGCGGCGCATCTGGTGGCCTTTGTAAACCACGTCGCGGCGCACCCAGCGCGTGGTAGAGGTTTCGACGGGGCCGTCGAAGCGCAAGAGTTCTTCAACGGCCGTTTCCACCCCCTTCTCCTCCCCCGCCTTCACCAGCGCCAACTGGTCGGGGTGGGCAAGCAGCGCCAGCAACCCGTTGCCGATCAGGTTCACCGTCGTTTCATGACCTGTCACCAGCAGCAGGGCCACCATGCTAGACAATTCCGCCGGGTTAAGGCGTTCGCCGCCCTCTTCGGCGCAAACCAACGCCGAAATCAGGTCGTCTTGCGGTTGGCGCTGACGTTCGGCAAACAACTCCTGCAAATAGGCCACAAAAGCGCGTACCTTGCGTTTGCGCGCACTAAATGTCAAACCATGCCGCCCCGGCGCAATAATCGCCTGCGACCAATCCTGAACCTCTGCACGGTCTGCCTCCGGGATGCCCAGCAAATCGGTGATGACGATGGTGGGCAGCGGCAGGGCAAAATCGGCGATGAGGTCCATCTGTTTGCCGGCGATCACCTGGTCAATGAGCGCGTCGGCGATGGCCTGGACGCGGGGGGCGTTTTGCTCCACGCGGCGCGGCGTGAACGCCTGGTTCACCAGCGCCCGCAGCCGGGTGTGGTCAGGCGGGTCGGCAAAGAGCATATTTTCGTTGATGAGGCGCTGGCTGAGG
>CALFEW010000427.1 GCA_937958365.1 uncultured Chloroflexota bacterium
GACCAGCAAAATCGCCCCCAGCAGCAAATCTACCACCGGCTTTACCACAGGATTACCAGTGACCAGTTGATTGGCCCAGCCGATGACGGCCGTGTCTCCCTTCATATCCGGTTGGGGTGGTGTTTGCAGGTGGTCCAGGGCGACGGCCGTTACCGCCTGACGGCCGTTGTGGCCGAGCAACTGCCATAAATTGGCGCTGTCGGGCAGCACCTGGGCGGCCAGCCGGTGGGCCAGGGCGGCGGCGACGGCCGTTTCATAGGCCGCCGGAATGGTCACCAGGGAGGCCAGTTGGCCCAGGCTGCGCGCCTGGCCGCCGGGTTGGGTCTTTTTGTGGCGCAGTTGGTCCAGCATGTCTATGCGGGTTTCCAGGCGGGCCAGGTCGTTGCGCCGCCGGTTGATAAGCTGCTGCCGGTCGTGGGCGGCGGCGCGTAATTTTTTCAGTTCGACCACCAGCGCCTGCCGTTCGTCCAGGGCGGCGCTGCGGTTTTGGGCCAGTTCGTCGGCCTGTTTTTGCGCGGAGGTGAGGACGGCCGTTAACTTTTCTGACCGGGCTTCCAGGCTGGCGAGTTCATCGGGGGCGTTGGCGGAGGGAACGGCCGTTTGCTCTTTCAGGCGCTCTTGCAGTTGGCTGAGCTGCCCTTCGGCCTGGGCCAGCCGGTTTTGCGCCGCCCGCTGCTCTAGCTCCGCCTGCCCAAGCTGTTTTTGCCAATGGGTAATTTCCGCCTGCTGCTGCTGGAAATTGGCGTTGAACTGGCGCAGTTCGGCCTGGTTTTGTTGCAGGCTGGCCTGCGCCGTTTCCAGTTCGGCGGTGGCGGCGGCCAGTTCGATCTGCGCCCGTTCGCGCTGTTGCTCCAGGTCTGGTAGTTCCTGGGCCACATCGGCCAGTTGGCGTTGCAGCGATTCCTGGCGTTCTTGCAGGATGGCGACCTGGCGGCGGGCCTTTTCGAGCTGGTCGCGGATGTCGTCGCGCTGGCTGCGGGTGACGGCCGTTTGCTCTTGCAGTTGGTTGAGGCGGCGGCGCACGGCGTCTATTTTGTCTTGTTGGGCCAGCAGGTTGAGGCGGGTGGTTTGCCACACTTTTTCGGTGGAAACGGCCGTTTCCCGCGCCTGGCGCATCTCCCGTTTGGCCTGTTCCCACTTGTAGCCATACCAGATGCGCAGTAGGTGATGAAGATCGGCGGCAACCTGCTCATAATTGCGGGCGCGCACCGCCTGCCGCTTCAACGAGTTCATGCGCGGCCCAATTTCCGCCAGAATGTCGTGGACGCGCTCCAGATTGTGCTGTGTTTCGGTCAGGCGGCGCAGCGTTTCGGCGCGGCGGCTTTTGTAATGGTTGATGCCCGCCGCTTCCTCGAACAGGGCGCGGCGTTCCTCGGCGCGCAGCGAAAGCGCCTGGTCCACCAACCCCTGACCGATGATGGTATACGTTCGTTCGGCCAGGCCGCTGGTCGCCAGCAAATCGGTGATGTCCTTGAGGCGCACTTTTTGGCCGTTGAGGATGTATTCGTTTTCGCCGGAGCGATAGGCGCGACGGCCGATTTCCACTTCGGTGTAATCTATGGGCAGCCAACCGTCGCTGTTGTCCAGGGTGAGGATGGCCTGGGCCATGCCGGCGCGTGGGCGCGTCTGGCTGCCGGCGAAGATCATGTCGGTGGTGCGTTTGCCGCGCAGCGCGCCGTAGCTTTGCTCGCCCAGCACCCAGCGCACGGCGTCGGCTACGTTGCTTTTGCCGCTGCCGTTTGGTCCGACAATTGAGGTAATGCCTTCGTCGAAAAGGAATTCAGTTTTGCTGGCGAAGGTTTTATAACCTTGTAAGACGAGTTTTTTGAGTCGCATAGTTTTTTGACCCGGCCACCTTGTCATGAATGAGTGCGGCGGGCAGTATAACGAAGAAGTGGGTAAGTCGGCAAGTGTAAACAATCGCTTTTCACCTCTTCTCACTATATAATTGCCCACGTTGTTTGCTATGTTTGATAGTTTTGCCTGACTATGGTGGGTGAGGATTCCTGACCGGAATTGCGGTAAAGATTGTGATAGACCATCAATTTCTTGAAGACGCCATCGTAACAATTCGCACACATCGCGCGGTGCTGGGTGACGCGGTGGTGGAAACGGCCGTTTCTGTCCTTCAGGAGAAACTGCAAGCGTTGACCGCCGCGCCAGCCCAAACGCAAACCACCGAACCGCACGAAATGGTCGCCGTGTTGCAGGCCGATTTGTCTGGCTTTACGGCTATGTCGGCCGAGATGGACGCCGAACAGGTGCGCGACATGGTGAATGCCCTGTGGGAAAAGCTGGACAACGTGGTCCGCGCCTGGGGCGGAACCATTGACAAGCACACAGGCGACGGCCTGATCGCGTTGTTTGGCGTGCCGACGGCGCGGGAAGATGACGCGGAACGGGCGCTGTTGGCCGCGTTGGATATGCAAATGGAGCTGACGCTCTTTAACGAGGCGGCGCGCAGCAAGCCGGATACCGGCCCGTTGGAGCGGCGGCGGACGAATGGCGAACTGCACATGCGTCTGGGTCTCCATTCCGGCCCGGTGGTCATGGCGCTGATGGGGGCGAGTCGAGAGTTAACGGCCGTTGGCGAAACCATCACCATCGTCGAACACCTGGAACAGGGCGCGCCTGTGGGCGGCGTTCTCATTTCCGCCGATTTGTATCGGCGCGTTTACGGCCAATTTGAGGCAGCGGACGCGCCGCCGGTAGCCATTCCCGGCCGCCACGAGCCGCTGGCCGTCTACGTCGTCAAACGGGTGAAGCCACGCGCATTTCACATAGACGAGCGCGGCCGGCAAAGCTTCAAGACGCGCTTTATTGCCCGCGCCGCCGAATTGGAACGATTGCTCTTTGCCCTGCAGGAAACGATGAACAACAGCGTCATGCAAGTCGTCACGGTGGTCGGCGAAGCTGGCGCAGGCAAATCTCGACTCTTTGACGAATTTGAGCGCCTGTTGGCGCTCCAGCCGGTGCGCGGCTGCATTTTGCGCGCCCAGGCCGGCGAGACCGGGCAGGCTGCGCCGTATGCGCTGATGCGTGATTTGTTCACGCAGCTTTTTGAGATTCACTTGCGCAGCAGCGCCGCCGTGAGCCGGGAAAAGTTTGTGCGCGGCGTCAAGGCCACGATGCAGGCGCATCAGATTAGCGCCCTGGAACAGGCGCACGTCATGGGCCATTTCATCGGCTTTGATTTTGCCGACAGCCCGTACCTGGCAGAGTTGCTGGCAAATCCGACCCGGCTGCAAAAGTATGCCCACAACGATCTGGCGCGCTTTTTCACGGACCTGGTGACAAGCTGTCCGCCGGTGGTCTGGCTGGTGGAAAACGCCCAATGGGTTGACGACGCTTCGTTGGACCTGATTGAGCTGTTGTTGGCGCGCTGCCCCGATTTGCCGCTGTTGGTGGTGTGTCTGGCGCGGCCGGAATTTTTGGCAAAACGGCCGTCCTGGCAGTCCAACGATCCCTTTAGCCCCATGACCACGCTGCCCATCCCGCCCCTTTCGGCCATAGACACGCGCCATCTGACGGCCCAAATTTTGGAAGACGTGCCCAATTTGCCGGTGAAGCTGATGGACCTGGTGGTTTATGGGGCGCAGGGCAACCCGCTGTTGGCCGGGCAAATGGCGCTGCTGCTTTATGACTGCGAAGTGATCACCTGGCAGGGCGACAGTTGGCAGGTAAACCTGAGCAAGCTGGCGGACATGCCTGTGCCGGACACGTTGGAAGCTCTGTTTGCGGCGCGTTTTGCCTGCCTTTCGGCGGCAGAGCGGCACATTGTGCAGATGGCTGCGCTTTGTGGCCCGCAGTTTTGGGATGGGGCGGTGCGGCATTTGGTAACGGCCGTTCAGGAACTAGACCCCGACCGGGTAGCCATCATGCTGGCGAACCTGGAGCAAAAAGAATTTATTATCCGTCACCATTCATCGGCTCTGGCCGGCGTTCTGGAGTATGCGTTTACCCACGATACGCTGCGGCAGGTGGTGTATGCCCAGACGCCACCGGCGACGCGCCGGGAAAACCAGGCGCGGCTGCTCAACTGGCTGCAAGGGACGGCTGCTAACTTGCAGCAGCCGTTTTTCCGTGAACTGCTGGCTTATTTGCGGTTGATGATGCAAGAAAGCGAAACAATGGTTGGCGCAGTCCATGAATAGACAGGAGGAACTGCAACACGCCATTGACGTGTTGGAAACGCAGCGCGCCATCCTGGGCGACCGGGTTACAGACGTAACCATTGCCGCTTTGCGGGAAAAACTTGTGTCGTTGACGGCGCAAACGGCCGTTGCCTCTCCGCCTCCGCCCCGTACCACCCAGCGCAAACAACTCACCATCCTCTTCGCTACTGTCGTGGGGTTTTCCGGCGTGGCCGAATCGGTGCCGGATACCAGTATGCTGAACGTGATCAATCTGCTCTGGCGGCGATTGGACGAAGCCATCACGGCGCATGGCGGCATGGTAGACAAGCACATCGGCGACGCGGTGATGGGCCTCTTTGGCGTGCCAATCGCCGGTGAAGATGATCCAGAAAACGCCATCCGCGCCGCGCTGGCGATGCGCGCCGCGCTGAGCGATTTTGTGAATGAACTATCGGGGGAACGGCCGTTAGACGAGACCCCATCCACCCCCAGCCTGGCCGACCTGCGTTTGCGTATCGGCATCAACACTGGACCGGTGCTGCTGGGCGAAGTGGGAACCAGCGAAGAATATACGGTTATCGGCGATCCGGTCAACGTCGCCAGCCGCCTGGAGCGCATTGCCCCGGCCGGCGGCATCCTCATCTCCCACGAAACCTACCAATTGGTGCGCGGCGACTTTAACTTTGAGCCGCTAGGCCCGGCCCAGATCAAAGGCAAGCGCGATCCCATCCCGGTTTACCTGGTTTTGGGAGCCAAACCACACCGGTCTTATCGCAAAGGGCGCGGCGTCGAAGGCGTGGAAACGCAGATGGTCGGCCGCGACGCGGAAATGCGGGCGCTGCAAAAGGCGCTGGCCCGCGTGCTGCAAAATCAGGTAGGTCAGGTACTTACCATTGCCGGTGACGCCGGTGTAGGAAAATCGCGCCTGACGTTTGAGTTTACGCAGTGGGTACAAACGCTGCCGCTTCGGGTCTTGCTGTTGAAAGGCCGGATGGACCAGGGCATGAAACAAATGCCCTATGCGTTAATGCGTGACTTGTTTGTGATGACGTTGGGCATTCAAGACACAGACCCCGCGTCGGTGGTAACGGAGAAATTCCAACAAGGTCTGGGCGACGTGTTGGGCGACCACAATACCGCAGAATGGCAGCGCCGCATTCACTCGGTGGCGCAATTGTTGGGGCTGAATCTGGACGACGAATATCCGCTGTCGCTGGCGCCAACCGAAGTAACACAGGTGCGGGAGCGCGCCTTTGACGACGTAGCCGCTTTTTTGCAG
>CALFEW010000428.1 GCA_937958365.1 uncultured Chloroflexota bacterium
TGCCCAGCCTGATTGAGGTGGAAACCCGTCGTGACGTAGGCAGTAACGTGTATGATGGCCTGCAAGCGATTGAAATCACCGACAGCCAGGTGACGATGTATGGTCCGGTGGAAGCGACGTTGGACGTAGCCATGCTGGCGAAAGACCCGACCAACGGCAGTCCTTACGATAATCTGGATGACGTGTTCTACACCACCTTCACCGTGCCGGCAGACGCCAAGCGCATGGTAGCCCAGATTACCGCTTCGGAATCACCCGACGCCGACCTGTTCTGGGGCAGTGGCACCACGCCATCGGCCGCGACGGAATTGGGTTCCAGCGCGACGGGCACGGCTGCGGAATATCTCTCGGCCGACAACCCGCCAGCGGGTGATTACTGGGTACTCGTTCAGAACTGGGAAGCTTCGAGCGTGGGCGCGGTAGATGCCATTACATTGGCAACGGCCGTTGTCACCGATGCCGAATCTGGTCTGGCGACGTTTGACCTGCCTGCTGCCGTAACAGCCGGTGATAATTTCAGCGCCACCCTGGCCTGGGAACTGATCGGCTCGATGGAAGGCGAGCACTTCTATGGCGCAATGGACCTGGGGACCGATGCTGGCAACCTTGCCAACCTTGGCCGCACCAACATCAACATCGCCCGCCTGGAAGATGACGTGACAAAGGTAGCCAGCACGGACGTGGTTGAACCCGGTGACGTCGTCACCTACACCATCACCATTGCCGCCAATGCCGGCGAACTGCCATTGGCCTACAACATCACCGACACCATCCCGGCCGGCCTGACCTACCTGCCCGGCTCAGTGACGGGTGGCGCAACGGTGACGGGCAACGTCCTCACCTGGAGCGGCGTTCAGAACCCGCCCGGACGCGACTACGTCGTGACCAGCAGTCTGACAGACCCGCTTTGCACCATGCCTTTGGCGAACAGCGGCAAGTACGTGAACCTGCAAGCATTTGGTTTCACCACTAATTCTGCCATCACAGCCAATGGCGCCTGGCAAGACGCCGGTTACGGTGGCGGTCCCTATGCCTTCTACGGCGACAACAGCGGCGCCAACACCGGTTCGGCGTTGTACTTCAACGGTGATGGCTTTGTGTCCCTCGACATTAATTCGGTGTTGGGTGGACCATATGCCAGCAACAGCGATCTGCCGGATGCGGCTTTGCCCAATGCGCTGCTCTCCATGATCTGGAACTCTGACATTCGCATTGTCTATGACGCCGGGACCAATCGTGGCGTCACGACCGGCATTCAACTGTCCACCGGTGGCATTCCATCAGCCAAGCTGTTGGAGTTCGACGATGTGGAATTGGCGAGTGATCCTGCCAGCCGCGCCGACTTCGAAATGATGATCCGTGAGGCCATCAACGATGCGGCCGGCACCTACGAAATCGTCTTTGCCTACGACAACCTGGTCGGCGATTTTGCCTCCGGTTTGCCGCTTGGCACGATTGGCGTGGAGAACTTTGCCGGTAATCGCGGCACTGTGTACGCTTACGACGACGCGGAACTGGCGACGTTGGTGAATGGCATGGCTATCTGCTTCGACTGGATAGTCCCGCCGTCCGTTGGCGCGCACGTTATCACCTATCAGGCGACGGTGGATGAAGATGTCGCTGTTGCTTCTGTCCTGACCAACGTGGTTGAACACGAAAACGATGCCCCTGGCACGGTTGTGGAAACCTCTGAAGCGTCGGTGACGGTTGCAGGCGCGATTGTCTATCTGCCGGTTATCGCCAAACCGTAATCGTTTGATTGATGAGCCGACGGCCGTTCAGGTCGCCGGTTCATCGTTCGTTTAGTGTAAATAAACGGCCGTTTCCCCGGAAACGGCCGTTTTTATTTTGCCTCTTGACAAACACCATCTATTTAGATATTCTTCTAATTAGATGCGCGTCTAATTAGAAATTCATCGAAATAGGAGGCATGAAACATGTCTGAAGAGCAATTTGAAACCTTGCTGCAATTCTTCAAGGTTCTCGGTAATGAGAGTCGGCTGAAGATTTTGGGTTTGCTGGCGAACCAGGAACGCAGTGTCGGTGAACTGGCCGAATATCTGGACCTGCGCGAACCGACCGTCTCGCACCATCTGGCGGCCATGAAGGAATTGGGTCTGGTAGATGCGCGCCCGGAAGGGAATACGCGCATTTATCGGCTGGATACGGCCGTGCTGGAGCGCATGAACCGAGACCTGTTCTCGCAGAAAAACCTGGCAACGTTGGTAGACGACGAGAGTGGTGACGTCTGGGAACGCAAGGTGTTCCGCAGCTACGTGGAAGGGCAAACCTTAAAACAAATTCCTACGCAGCACAAAAAGCGTATTGTGATCCTGCGCTGGCTGTTGCAGAACTTTGAGAAAGGTAAAACGTATACGGAAAAAGAGGTCAGTGAAACGCTGAAACTGCATCATCCAGATTATGCGGCGCTGCGGCGCTATATGGTAGAAGAAAAGTTGATGCAGCGGGAAAATGGCGTCTACTGGCGGATAGATGAGTGAGCTGGTGAACGGGTGAACGAGTCAATCGTCACTCGTTCACCCATTATCTTGCAAGACATGGCAGCCAGGGGCAGTGGGGTGATCTATGACCCGAGCGCCGCTGGGGACGGAGCGCACCGCCAGGAAGACGGCCAAATCGCCACCGGCCGTTACCAGCATGACAGCCCCATACAGAAGCAAGGCAAAAGAGCCGATGAGCAGCCCGCCCAGCGCGGGCAGAAACCCCAGGACAAAACCCGGCAGCAGAACCGAGAGGCGGTAGGCGGAAATGGTGAGCGGGACCTGGCAGTGGGCATAGGGCGCGAGACCCTGCCAGCTAAACCCAAATTTGATGGCCGATAACGGCACGCGGCCCACCAAGACAAACCCCACAGCGTGCAATCCCTCGTGGATGATGATGGATAGGACCATAATCAGCAGCAGCCAGGGCAGGTAGCGCAATTGGAAAATATCTTGATGAATGCCGCCGGTAGCCCACAGAAGACGATAAACCACGAGCAGCCCCAGAAAGACGACCGGCGTCAGGACGAGGGCGATGCCGTTGGCGCGGGCCATGGAAATGGTGGCGTCGTAGGCGATGGCGTAAGTGACGCCGGCGACGGTGAAGGTGGTTGGTTCTGGTGGCGGGGGAGTGTCCATGTGTGATTTGGGTGGCGTAAGATTAGAAGGAGAGATCGATCAGTTTTCAGTTTTCAGTCTCTCGTCTTGCCTACTTGACGCCTTGTTTTTGCAGCCAATGGTGGATAACCACGGCCGTTTCCTCATAGTCCGGTTCCATCATCCGATTGTGCGCTGCGTCGGGGAACAGCCGGTATTCTGCAAGCGCAGGTACACGTCTATGCCCACCAATCGTTGTACAATCCATGCCAGCGGCGGCCCAAACAAAACGGCCGTCACGCCCGCCGTAAATCCCAGCCCCAATTGCCAGAGAGCCGGTTTGTGTTCGTTTATAGATTTTGCTGAGGGGTTGTTCATGGTTGTGGACTCTGCGTATGATAGGCCAAAATGGTATGACGGTTAAAGGCTACGGCCGGCGCCTTGGCGATAGGGCGGGCGTTCATGGCGCGCAAGGGGTAGATGGTGACGTCGGTCAACATGAAGAATTCAAACTTGTCATCTAACAGGTTTTCGTCCGGGGTTTCTGTATTGACGTGCAAATCGCCGCGCACGGCAAACCATTCTGTGTAAAACACCATCAGGCGCTTAGACTGCAAAAGCTGGATTTGGGTCGCCTTTTCTGGCTCTAACACGCTCATAAAACTAATGGCGTTGCGGGTGACATTCATCATCGGCTGCTTGACGCCTTTCACCTGATAATCTGTGCCTAACGGAACCAACTCCACATCGTTAAAAGTGAAGCTGGTATAGGTGAGATTGTTCAGAAAGATCATCAAATCACCGCGTGGCTGTAAAGTGGCCTTTATCAGCAAATTGGGGATGGCAACTTCAACTTTCCAGTTTTCTAAGCGTATACCTTGCATGAATTTCTCCTTTGCGCCACTGGTACCCGTATTCGGTAATCCGTGTTCGGTATTCCGTAGGGCGCTACCTCTGGTAAACGCCATCGGAATACGGTAAATGGACTTCGGGTTACGGGTTCTAGTAAAGGATCGAGCCTAATGGTTTATTCAGTCACTTGCAGGAGACTGGACCAGTCTCCAGTCTCCAAGTTCAGTTCCGCAGATTATTTTGTACTCGTTCCTCAGGGTCTATTTTACCTGTTACTGCTCTAACAACGAAGCTTTCAGGGATGGAATTGTGCAGCGTTGGCGCCGATAAGCGGCCAGCCGATGGGCGGCCAATTGTAAACCTTACCTGAATAACCTTGCCGCGCCTTAGTCCGCCCTATAAAATCAAGCGATTATGTTACTGGCAATTGACATTGGCAATACAAATATTACCCTGGGGGTTTGGAACGGCCGTTCCTGGAGCCAGCAATGGCGTCTGCGCACCACACCGGAAGTGACAGTGGATGAACTGGGCCTGACCCTCAAAGCGCTGCTGCGCGAATTCCAATTAGAAGGTCAGGTAGACCGGGTGGCGCTGTGCAGCGTGGTCCCCTGGCTTACGTCCACCTTCCTGGCGGCTTGTGATCAATACCTGGCCGTTCAGGCGTTTAATCTCACCTATCAACTGGATACCGGCATCCGCATGGGGCACGACAACCCGGCCGAAGTTGGCGCGGATCGCATCGCCAACACGGTGGCGGTTTACCACCAGTTTCCCGGACCGAGCATCGTGGTGGATATGGGCACGGCCACCAAATTTGAAGTAGTCACGGCCGATGGTCTGTTTGCCGGCGGGGTCATTGCCCCCGGTTTGCGCCTGGCGGCCGATGCCCTGGCCAGCCGGGCGGCCCAATTACGCAGCATTCCCCTGCAAGCGCCGCCGCAGCTCATTGGCCGCAATACCATCCACGCCATGCAATCCGGCCTCATCCTGGGGTATGCGGCAATGGTGGACACGATGGTCGCCCGCCTGATAGACGAACACCCGGACAACGGCCGTACTCCCATCATCGTCGTGGGCACAGGCGGCAACATCAGCCTGGTGGCCGATCATTTGTCGGTTTTGGATGCGGTAGACCCCTGGCTGACGCTAAATGGCCTGCGCCTGGTAAACGACCGGCTGCATAAGGAAACGTTATGACTTGTTGCCCTGACCCTTCTCCCCAAAACAACGACCCGCAGGTGACGCCGCTGGCGCGCCTGCCCTATGTGTTCCGGTCGCCTTGTTTTTGGGTTTCGTTGATCGTTTTGCTGCTGATGGCCACTTCTTGCCAGGTGATGGGTGATCCGCCGCGCCTGGCGACGGCGACAGCCCAGGCGCAGATGACGCCAACGGCGACGCCGGAACCATTGGTGCTTTCGTTGGGCAATGAAACGGCCGTTGCTTCCGCCATCGCCACCCGCCCACCTGCCAGCCCCAATCCCTCCCTGACCGTTTGGGTGAATGAGACCTCGCCGGCCCACAAAACGGCCGTGCGCCAGATCGCCGCCGGATTTAGCCAGGCCGCCGGTGTAGATGTTGTCTTGCGTTTTGTCGCGCCCGATTTGCTGCCGGATTTGGTGGAAACGGCCGTCGTTTCCGCCACCTACGACCTGCCCGACATCATCATCCATCCTCTGGAATACACCATGGATTGGGCTGAACGGGGGGTGCTGAACCTGGATGCGACAGATACGGCCGTCAACCAGATTGGCCGCGAGACGTTCGACCCGGCGGCGCTGGCCCTGGTGCAGACCGGCGGCCAAACGGCGGCGCTGCCCAGCGACGGCTACTACCAGATTTTGCTCTACCGGCAAGATTGGTTCGCCGAGCGCAATCTGGACACGCCAGACAATTACGCGGCCATGTTGGCCGCCGCCGAAGCTCTGTATGACCGGGAAAACCTGCGTTCCGGCTTTGTCATTCCCACCGAATCGAACCTGATCACCACCCATCAGGCGTTTGAACACCTGGCCGCTGCCAACGGCTGCCGCCTGATTGACGAAAACGGCGAGGTGTTGTTTTTGGAGACGGCCTGCCAGGAGGCGGTCAACTTCTATTACAACATCGTCCACCAGTTTAGCCCCATCGGCGTACAAACCGATACCAGCGCCCGCAACGCTTATCTGGAAGGGCGCACCGGCATGATAATGGCCTCGCCGGGCATCTTGCCCATGCTGGCCGGATTAGACGCCGCCAACCTGCCGACCTGCTCTGAGTGCGTCTTAAATCCTGAGCATTTGGCCGAAAACAGTGGTATCATCACCCGGATTCAGGGGCTTGACGACACGTCGGCGGCGTTTGGTGAGATTACCAATTTAGCCATCACCACCGAGGCTGACCCGGAAACGGCCGTCGCCTTCGCCGAGTACTGGTTTAACGATGGTTACGAAACATGGCTGTCTGTTGAACCGGAGCGAAAAGTCCCCATGCGCCTGGGAACCACCGCCGACCCGCAACGTTTCATCAATGCCTGGGCCGACCGTCCACTGGCCGGTGGCGCGCAAAGTCTGGCCGATATTTTCGACCAGGATACCATCAGCCAACTGCGTGATGGCATCGCCAATTCCGAACGATGGGGCTTCCGCGAAGGTCAGGGCAGCCTGATGGGCACGTTGTACCGGAAACTGGTTCTTTCCGTGGTGCTGCAAGAAATGTTGAGCGGGTACTTCAACGTGGATAAAACAATCTTTGAAACATACAATCGGGTGATTGAGCTGATACCCAACTATTCTTTCCCCATCGTTTTAGAACCGACGTTGGAGCCAACGCCGGGAGCGACACCAGAAAATGAGTAAAGATCATCCATGAACACGCCCCCTTACATCGAAGAAAATTTTGGCATTCTCACCGACGATGATTTGTATCTCGACGCTATTCTGATCAAACCCGCCAATCTGACGGACGAAACCCTGCGCGTTTTGCGCGTGTGGGTCCCCAAGTTTCCTCTCACCAAAACCAGCGTCATCACCTGTGCGCGGCAGGAAGTGAAGTCTTATGGGCCAGACGGCCGTATTGCCCATCTGGTTTTCGATCTGCGGGGCACCGGCGACAGCGACGGCATCCTCGGCCGACACAACTTCAAGCTGGACTTAGGCGCAATCGCCGCCTGGGCCGAAGAGCGATTTGGCAAAATCAACTTTGGCTTTTTGGGCACGCCAACCATCCGCGACGGCCGAGTCAACATCTGGCCGCTGCGCTCCGGGGCGGTGTTGGAGACTTATTACTACCCGGCCATGGGCACGCAAGACCTGCTGCCGCCCACGGTAGTTTACCTCTCCACCTACGGCCATTTCGGCCAATCTGACGAGAAGATATGTCGCCAGTTAGCCAAAGAAGGGTACGCCGTTTATGGCCTGGATCCGCTGCGTTATTTGCTGCACGCCAGCGCTCAGGAGCGGCTGACGCCGCAGGCGTTGTGGGATGATTTGCGCGTCTTTATCCAGATGCTGCCCGGCAACCCCATGGTCATCGGCCAGCCGATGAGCGCGGGCCTGGCGATTTTATGGGGCGCAGGCATAGACAAAGTGCAGGGCGTCATCGCCATTGGCCGCGCCCAGGCCGGTTTGCAGCCATCGCATATTTTCCTCAACGACAATCCGTACACGTTTATGTTGTCGCGGCAGGTGAACAGGGTATCGCCACGGCCGTTGACGTTGGTGCGGCAAATCGGCCAGCCTTTGGGCGGCGACGAAGAAGAAATGATGGCGCTCTTCAAGAGCAGCGAAGAACCCCACCGCTTTGAAGCCGTAGACGACGTGAACGAATCGTTTTTGCTGGAAATGCTGGCCTGGACCAGGGCCGGCAGCCTATCGGCCAGATGAGCCTGAGCGACCGATTCGATTAGTATTAGCCGTAACCCGAAGTCCGTATTCCGTTATCCGACGGATTTTCCCGAGGTAGAGCCTTCGGATTACGGCCTACGGATCACCGAATACGGGTACTGGTGATCTGTATTCAGTCCAGTACAAAAGGTTGAAAGAATGATGATCGTAATCATGAATGCGCAGGCAACGATGAAGGAAAAATCGGCCGTTATTGCGCGGGCGGAATCGCTGGGGTTCAAGATTCATCTATCCGACGGCAAAGAGCGCACCATCATCGGCGTCATCGGCGACGAGCGGCAGCTAGAGAAGGACCAGATCGAGCGAATGCCCGGCGTGGAGCGGGTTGTGCCGGTCCTCAAGCCCTTTAAGGTCGCCAGCCGCGAGTTTAAGCCGGAGAACACGGTTTTCCCCATTGGCGCGCACACCGTGGGTGGCAAAGATTTGATCATCATGGCCGGGCCGTGTTCGGTAGAAAGCCGCAGTCAGATTATTGAGACGGCCCACGCGGTGAAAGAAGCCGGGGCGCACGTGCTGCGCGGCGGCGCGTTTAAGCCGCGCTCGTCGCCGTATGCTTTTCAGGGCATGGGCGAAGAGGGTCTGAAATATCTGGCGGAAGCGCGGGAAGAGACCGGCCTGCCGATCATCACGGAAGTGATGGAGCCGGCGCTGGTCCCGCTGGTGTGCGAATACGCTGACATTTTGCAGATTGGGGCGCGCAATATGCAGAATTATGCACTGCTGCACGCGGTGGGTAAATCGCAGCATCCGGTCTTGCTGAAGCGGGGCATGAGCAGCTTTATTGAAGAGTGGCTGATGTGCGCCGAGTACATCCTCAGCCACGGCAATACGCGGGTGATGTTGTGCGAGCGGGGCATCCGCACGTTTGAGAAGTACACGCGCAATACGTTTGATATCAACGCTATCGCCGTCGCCAAGTATATGTCGCATCTGCCGGTGATTGCCGACCCCAGCCACGCCACGGGGAAGTGGGAATACGTGGCGCCGGCGGCCAAAGCGGCCGTCGCCGCCGGCGCGGATGGTATCATCGTGGAAGTGCATCCACGCCCGGACGAGGCGCTGTCGGATGGGCTGCAATCGTTGAAGCCGGAGAAGTTTGCCAAACTGGTGGTGGATTTGAAGCGTATCGCGGCGGCGGTGGACCGGAACGTGCCGTAGATACGAAAGATTAAAGATCAAAGATTGGCGATGAGATGGTCTCCAATCTTTGATCTTTAATCTTTTATGTTCAAGCTGTTCAGTAATTCCTTGATGAGGAAGGGGCCGGGGTAGACGGCCGTTTCCCACAGTTCTCCCAGGTTGATCCAGGCCAGTTCGTACAAGTTGTCGGGCGCGTGGCGGGGGAATTCGGCAAGATTTAGCGTCGGTGTGCCAGAAAATTCGGTAATCAGATAGGCGTATTCCATTTGTTCCAGCGTTTGCCCATCGCCAATGGGCGTGGTGCATTGGCGGTTCCACACCTGGGGACCGAGGGTGACGGCCAGGCTGGTTTCTTCCAGGGCTTCGCGCAGCGCCGCTTCGGCCAGGTTTTCGCCGGGTTCTACGCCGCCGCCGGGGATGACGAAGAAGCTACGGCCGTTTTGCCAGCGCCGGATAACCAGCAGTTTTTCTTCATGCATGATAAGCAGGGTAACACGTTGTCGCATGGTCATAAAGGTCTCCTGTGAAAATTTCGGATTTCGGATTCACGCGGTTCAGCGCCGCGCGTCAAACTAAATCTGTGTAATCTGTGGACTTTCATTCGTGGTGGGTTGACTACTCATGAAGCCTCCCAAACAGGCGCAGGGCGCGGTCTGGATAGTCACTGATCAGGCCATCCACGCCCCAGGCAGCCAGGCGCTGCATGTCGCTGATTTCGTTGACGGTCCAGACGTGTACGGCCGTATGCCGCCGGTGCGCCGCGGCGATAAAACGTGGGGTGACGACGGGTAAACGGCCGTGATACTCCGATGGCTGCACCGCTTTGGCCGGGCTGCGGAACAGCCGCTCCAGGCGCAGTTGGCTGAGGGCCAGCAGGCTGCCTGTCTCGCGCATGGTGGCGACGCTGGCGGCTTCCGGCAGCGTGCGGCGGAATTCATGCACGGTTTCTGTGTGGAAAGAGCCGACCATAACGTTGTGTTCCATGTGGTGCTGGCGGATAAGGTCGGTGAACGGCCGTACCAGCGACGGCTCCTTTTGTTTCATGTCTATGTTGATCCACAAGTGGGGGAAAGCGGTAAATACCTCGGCCAGCGTCGGAATCGTCAGCCCCTGACCGCGAAACGGGAAGGTCTGGCCGCCATCCTGGCTCCAGTGGTAGCCGGCGTCCAGCGTTTGCAGTTCGGCCAGGGTTTTCTCTTTGATGAGGCCACGGCCGTTGGTGGTGCGCTCGACAAATTCGTCATGGCAGACCACCACGATACCATCGGCCGTCAGGTGGACATCCAGTTCCACGCCGTCCACGCCCCAATCGGCCGCCTGTTGGAAGGAGCGCATGGTGTTTTCCGGCAAATGCCCGGCCGCGCCGCGATGCCCCAGGATGACGGGACGGCCGTTTGCGGCAAAAGGATGGGTAGGTTTGGGTGCGTCTGTCATGGCTGCCTCTTGAAGGGATTGGGGACTGAAGATTGAAGACTGCCCGACGAAATAGCGCCAATCTTTAATCTTTAGTTTTCAGTCTTTAGTTTTATCTCCCCAAAATCTCCAGCAGCAAATCCGGCCGGTCGGTGATGATGCCATCCACGCCCAGGTCAACGAAGCGCTGCATGTCGGCCGGGTCGTTGACGGTCCAGACGTGAACATCTACGTTACGGCCGTGCGCCCCAGACACAAAACGCGGCGTCACCACGTGCAAATCGCCTGAATATTCGGGGACTTGAAACGCCTGGCCTGGCGGCTCATAGAGGCGGCCCAAAAAGGCCAGGTTCAGGCCGAAGAAGAGGCGAATCTCCGGCTCGGTCATGGATGTGGCGACGCCGGGGCAGGTTTCGCGGAATTCCACCATTGTTTCCGGGTGGAACGAAGCGACCAGAACCGTTTCGCGCCGGTCGTACTGGTCGAGCAGGTCACAGAAGGCCTGCACGATGGATGGCTCTTGCTGCTTGATTTCGATGTTCATGAGCATGTCGGGAAAGGCGGTAAACAGCTCCTCCAGGGCAGGTACGGTGATGCCCTGGCCGCGAAAGGGGTAGGTCTGGCCGTCATCGTCGGTCCAGTAATAACCGGCGTCGAGTTGTTGAAGTTCGGCCAGGGTGAAGTCCTGGATACGGCCGTTGCCATCCGTCGTCCGGTCTACGGTAGCATCGTGCATCAGCACCAACACGCCATCCTGGGTGCTGTGGATGTCCATTTCCAGCACGTCCACGCCCAGGGCGACGGCGTTTTCAAAGGCGACCATGGTATTGCTGGGGCGCAATTCTTCGCCGCCCTGGTGGGCCATCACCAGCACGCCGGGCTGATCAAAAAAGGGATAATCGGGTGCGCTCTGAGCAAATAGAGCGGCCACCACGACGGCCGTTACCAGCAAAACCAGCAGACCGCCCAAAAAGAACAAGATTCGACGCAGCATGTTTTCCTCCGACTATGTGTTGGCCGAATTGTAGTCGGGTGTAGCCGAAAGCCCAAACTACGCACTTTGGGTTCCTTCTGGCCCAATGTTCGCGTATAATAAATTCCGAACAGGAGACGACCTTTGGAAATTGCGGAACACACACCCTCTGAACTGACGTTGACATACAACCGGCCGCAGCCCTGGATGCTGGTATTGGCCTTGCTGGGATTGGTGATAGGTTTGGGCGGCGGTTATCTGGCGCGCCGCTGGCAGATTGGCGCTCTGCTGCCGCAGAGTTGGGCCATCATGCTGGGGGCGATGTTGATTGGCGTCACGGTAACGGCCGTTATCCTCATCTTCCTCACCCTGGACCAATCGCGCCGTCACGCGGTGACGTTGTGTCACCTGGACCGCAGCGCGGGGCACCTGCTGGTGGAATGGCGCGTCGCCTGGCGGCTGTGGCG
>CALFEW010000429.1 GCA_937958365.1 uncultured Chloroflexota bacterium
CGATTTCTTCAGCGATGTGGCTAAACGGCGCTGATGATGCGGGGGGGGCGCCCTCCATTGGCATGCTCGCCATATAGTCGTCCAGAATCCCTATTGGGTCTTCGTCGCTCTCTTCCATCGCCGACCAAACGGCCGTTTCCCAGGCATCCTCCTCAACCACCAGCTTGCCAGTCCCGCTACACGCCGGGCACACTTCGCCGCGTTCACCGTCTACATGCAGGCAGTCCGGGCACAGCGCCGCACCCTGCCGCACCCACCCCTCAAAATCGTTCATGTACCCGGCGTCTTCGCGGAACGGCTCGTAGTCAATCTGTCGCACGTTGGGCTTGTAACCGAACTCCCAATACAACCGCTTCGAGGTGGTACGGACAAACACACGACCGCTGTTGTAGCAGGTGGGGCAGCCGGTGTTTACGCGCCTCACCCCACCGCACTGCGTGCAGGTCGTCCCGAAGTGGCAGGCCGGGCAGCCTAACCCACGACGAAACTTATCCGCTTCGACGGCCGTCATGTCACCATGCCGCACACCGTAGGCGTCCCACGGCTCACCACATTTTGCGCAATAAACGTCTCCCACTGGTCTAACCTCCGTTTTTGTTCAGGTCTATATGTTCAGGTCTTTTTGGGGCGCAATACTCGCGCCTTCGTTGCTATACGAAACAACCAGCGTTAAAAGTGGACTGCTGCCAGTTCACTTTTAACGTCCGCCTTGCTAAGCAACCGGTTCAGCAAGCACCTGGTACAGCGCGTTCAATAACGCCTGACGCTCGGCCCACGGGAGGTTAATCCCCTTTGAGCCAGGCTGCATACTGCCCCCTTCTTCATAGTAGTGACGCACATCGAGACGCAGCACGTTCTTGTACGGCGCGACGCTGATGTGAACAGGCTCGCGCACGTCAATTGCTACCTGAACAAGCGTCTTCGTGTTGTCGGGCGATGCCTCCACACCCTCCAGAGCAATAACCAGTTCCATCGCGGCATCCAGGGGCACGCTGATACCTTTTTTCGTCGGGTGCAGCTCGCCGTCATCGCCGGTGTAATGGTGACGCGCATCCAGCCGCTTCTGGCCACGATACTCGTTCATGCTCACCACAATTGGGTTGCGCAGGGCGCATTGGACTTGAACTTTCAAATCTGACATTGGTCTAACCTCCATTTGGTTGAATATGCCCCGATCCTCTCGCAGGCAGTGCATAACGGGAAGGCGCTTCGGGGGCGAATTTATCGCCAGTTTTTCCCAATCTACTGGGCATCTTCGACCCGACGCGGATAGCCCAGCTTCGGCACGAAACCGCTGTTGGGGAAGCTCCTGAGCATCCAGCATTCCAGATGGCTGCCATTGCGCAGTTGCGTCAGAGCGCGCACTAAGTCAACCGCCTGGCGAGCAGGCTGCTCAGTGAAAAACACGTACTGGGCGTCTACCATGATGGTTTCGCCGCCTTTCAGCGGGGCAACCGCAACGGCCGTACCAGCTTCGCCGTCACGGATAACGGCCGTGACATCGGCCTGGACAACAAACTCCAATGCCTGATTCCAATCCCAAAAACGGGGGGCGGCCACGTACACAATATCGCCAGCTTTGAAGTCCATGAGCTATCTCCTTTAACCTGATTTCCGGTTGCCTGAATATGCCCTGATCCTCTCGCAGGCAGTGCATAACGGGAAGGCGCTTCGGGGGCGAATTTATCGCCAGTTTTTCCAAAGCACCTCCCCACTAAAACCGCTCGTTGGCTATCTCCACCTGGTCGCCATACTTGCCCACGAGGTGCTCACGCACCTTCGGCCCATAGGCAACGGCCAGCGTCCGCCACGTGCCCGGCTCATCAGCGGGCAAACGGAAGACGGTCTTGCTTTTGCAGTGACGCTTCAGCCAACGGTTCGTGTCCCATTCCACCAGCATCTCATCAATGAGCAGGTCAAGATCATAATCCAACGTGTCATCTCCAAATGGCTTCGGAGGCAGCGACCTGGCGTAATCTTGCGCCTGGCGCAGCAGTTCGCGGCTTTTGTCCAGCGGCTTTAGCTCATCGTACTTATTGCAACCTCCCTGCCCATCGTTGCGTGCGACAAAGGCTTTGACGCCATTCACATACACCGCACAGCTAAAAGCCGTAGTGTCATCGCTTAGCGCCTCATAAATCTTCACGCTTTTCAGTTCAATCTTCACATCGCTCATGGTCTAACCTCCATCTAACCAATCAACTAAATCACTAATGCAGCTTGTCTCATCTGACGGCCGTGGCTCATTGGTTGCCGCTTGGGGCGACGCTTGGCACATACCGGGCCAATCCCGGTTTCGATAGATTCCGGCGTGGTCAGTTCCTTGTTACACACGCGGCATCTGGCTTCCCATTGGTATACTGCGCCCTTCTCCACAAACGGGACTGGGTTGGACAGCATACGGCCGTACACGTCATACACCGTGCCGCGAAACTTCTTCCACACCACCACCTTGCCATCGTCATTGACAAAGCCAAAGGCGCGCCAGTTCTCATCGGTCGAGCTATCCTTGACGCTCACCACTCGCTCGCCAGCAGCAAACTGAGCTTTTTCGGCCTGAGTGCGCACACGGAACATGCGATAGTTACCAGTTGCTGGGTTGTTCACTGTAATCGTTCCGTTGTGGGTACGGATGGAAAATGGGCTGCTGTCACACATGGTCTAACCTCCTGAAGACTTGATACCCCCCTCAGGTCAAGCCGGACAGTCTGCGCAGAACGATGGAGCTTTTAGCTCTGGGGAAAATGACCCGCGCACTTGCCCGGCGTCGGCCGCCAGCCGGCGTCACCTTGCCGGATTCGTAGGGGCTTATCGCTTTTTCGACTCGCTACTTGGCACTGGCCGTTCGGTTGCCACTTTGCGACTCCCCTTATTCTCCGGCGGGAGGTATCAGGTTGTTAAGAATCAATTACAACTTGATCCTCTCGCAGAGAAACGCTGACGGGAAGGCGAATAGCAGCGAGTTTTTTTGACAAAGGCTCAGGGAAGGGGTCAGGCT
>CALFEW010000430.1 GCA_937958365.1 uncultured Chloroflexota bacterium
ATGGGATGCAAGTCAATGGTTTTTGGGCGTGGCGGCTGGGCTTGTGGAGTAAGCCGATCTATCTCACTGTTTCATTTTTTATACTGCCAATTCACACGGCCGTAGTCCGGATGTTCGCCCCAACCCTGATCAGACAGCCAGCGGGAAAAGCGGGGCGCGACCTGGTAGATGATGGACAGCGGCCCCAGGTAGCGGGGCAGGGTGAGGATGGGCTGCTGGTGTTGGATGGCGCGCAGAACGGCCGTAGCCACTTGCGGCGGCGTGAGGGCAGGTAAATATTTGTTCAGCTTAGGCGTGCGACCGGGTCGGACGTGTTTTTTGAAGAAGTCGGTGCCGGCCACGGTGCCCAGGCGCACCAGGGTGGCGCGCACCGGCGTCTGCGCCAGTTCCATTTGCAGGGTGACGGTGTAGGCGTCTATGGCGGCCTTGGTGGCTGTGTAAGCCGCCGACGAACCACGCACCAGAATGCGCGCGGTGATGGAACCGATGGTGACGATTTGCCCTTGCCCGGCGGCCAGCATCCAGGGCAGCGCCGTATGCACGCCGATGACCATGCCATCATAGCCGACGCGCATGGTGTGCAGCGCCTGCTCTATGTTCATGTCCAGCACGTCGTCCCACTGCACGTAAGCGGCGTTGTGGACGAGGATGTCCAGACGGCCGTTTGCCCCATACGCCTCTTCCAGCCAGCCTGTGTACTGCGCCCGGTCGGTCACGTCGCAGCGCGTCAGGTGGATCTGGTCACGCCAGGGCAGAGTCGCGCATTCCGCTTCCGCCCGCTCCAGGTTGGTGGCCGAGTAGCCGCAAGCGTAAACCTGTGCGCCGTGCGCGGCCAGCGCCTGTGTCAGCGCCCAGCCGATGCCTTGTGTGCCGCCGGTGATAACGGCCGTTTGTCCGCGAAGAAATTGTTCCATAAGGGCCTTGTGTTGGAAAGTTACCGCAAACGGCCGTTCAACGTCACCACCAGTCGCCGGCTGCGCGCCCGGTCCCGGTGTTCGCAAAGGTAGATGCCCTGCCACATGCCCAGGTGGAGACGGCCGTTTTTGATGGGAATTGTGACGCTGGGGCCAAGCAGCGCCGCTTTGATGTGCGCCGGCATGTCGTCTGGCCCTTCGTCGGTGTGCTGGTAATAAGGGGCGTTTTCCGGGACCATCTCGTTAAAATGGCGCTCGAAATCGTGGCGCACGGTGGGGTCGGCGTTTTCGTTCAGGGTCAGCGAGGCCGACGTGTGTTGGATGAAGACGTGGGCCAGGCCAACGTCATAATCGCCAATTTCTGGTAGCTGCTGCACCACTTCGGCCGTCACCAGGTGGAAGCCGCGACGTTTGGGAGACAGGGTGATTTCTTTCTGTAACCAGGTCATGGGCGGTATTGTAAGAGGCAGAGCGCGACCCTGTCAATTGACCTGAAAACTGAAGACTGATCTTCAGTCTTCAGTCTTCAGTATCTTACTCTGACGGGGTGATGGTAACGGCCGTAGCCAAAATAACGTGATCAGCAACGGCCGTGCCCGCCTCGTCTACCAGCGGCAGCCGTTCGCCGGTGCTTGGGCTGTACAGCCCAATTTCCAGCGTATAAGCGCCGGTCGGGGCGTTGGCGGCCACCGGCAGCGCGTAAGCGTCCACGATGACTTCCCCCGGTCGCCAGGTGGTGGTGGGACGACGGCCGTTCACCGGTTCGTTGTCTTGCTGCCCCCACAAAAAGTTACCCGTCTCCGCGTTGTACACGTCGCCTAACAGATGGGTGAAGACCTTGTACTGCCCGGTGATCGGCTCGTCGGTTTGCCAATAGAGCGTCAGATGGACGGCGCCGCCGGGAACGGCCGTTTCTGTGGCTATGTCATAGCCCAGCAGGCGAATGCCGTTGGCAAACGGCGCGTCTAGCGGATGGGTAATGTTCACGTCTGCCGGGTCCACAAATTCCAGGTTGCGCTGCTGAATCGTCACAGAGGCAAAATGGTCCATCTCGCCGCCGCAATTCAGTACGTAAAACGAATAACGTCCTGACGGCGCTTCCGCCGGGATGGTAAACGTCACCTCTTTGCGAATCAGGCCGGATTCCGACGTCAGGTCATCCGGCGTCAGGCGCGTCAGGTTATACCCCCAGGCACGGCCGCTGCGGTCTGTCAGGCCAATCTCCATGGAGTGGCTTTCTTCCTCGACGCGCCAGTCGCGATAAAAGTAAAAACCCATGCGGATCGTGTCGCCGCTGTGATACGTGCCTGATGGCAAATCGTAGCCGATGAAGTGCATGCCTGTTTTGACCACCGCAAACTCGTCGAATTCCGGCGCTGCCCCTTCGGCGACCACGTGTATCTGCCCGGCCCGTTCCGGCGTGCGCGCATAAAAACGCAGCAGTTTGTCGCCGTAATCGTATTCCACCACGTCGGCGGCGCGAGTGGCTAACCAGGCGGGTATGTGGCCGTCGGGATCTGTCACGTTACCGTAAGGCGTTACGGCCAACCAGACGCCATCGCTGGCTTCCCAGATGGGAGCCAGGTAGTCGGCGGCCGTTTCAGGCGTTATTTGCCACAAGTGGGGCAGGCCCGCCGAT
>CALFEW010000431.1 GCA_937958365.1 uncultured Chloroflexota bacterium
GATGGCTTCTATTGGATGGCAGAAGCGACTTCGGCGCTCGACCAACTTCGTTCTTTCTCTCAGGCGCTGGCTAATTTTGCCGATCCGGATATCGTTGCACCGTTGGACTTCACTTACGCCAATTGGGAACAGGCGCTGCGCCAGGTGGCGCTGTTAAGCCGCGAAAAACGCATTGCTATTTTCATTGATGAAGTGACCTACTTGATGGCTGTGAACCCTGACTTTATTGCCACGTTACAAAAGGCGTGGGATCATTGGTTTACTGAGTCTAATGTCGTGCTGGCCCTCTCCGGCTCACAAATGAGCCTGCTGCAAAAACAATTACTATCTTATGATGCGCCTTTGTACGGCCGTTCTACAGCACAAATCAGCCTGCCACCGCTACCGTTTGGCGTGACCGGCGCCTACTTCCCGGAATATTCGGTAGCCGATCGTGTCTCTATATATGCTATCTGGGGGGGTGTTCCCGCTTATTGGGAGCGTTTGGATGCCGATTTACCGGTGATAGACAATTTGCGCTTGCAGCTAGAGCCTTCCAATACCTGGATGTTGGATGAGCCTAAGCTGTTGCTGCAAGATTTCCTGACCGACTTTTATAATTACGTGGGCATCATGCGGGCCATGGCTCAGGGGCAGGAGACGTTGAACGATATCAGCGCCCGCGCCGGCCTTTCCAGCGGGCCGGCGTCCAAGTACTTAAGCATTTTGCGCGATACAGGTTTTGTAGAGCGGCGGGTACCAGTGTCGGAACGTTCTATAGATTCGCGCCGCGGTCGGTATTTTGTCGTGGATCCTTACCTGCGCTTTTACTATCGCTACCTGGCCGCTTATCAGTCCAAGCTGGCCATGGGTCAGCAGCGGCAGATGCTAGAAAACATTGAACAAAGCCTGCCGACTTTCATAGAGGCCAATACCTGGCAAGAGTTGTGTCGCCAATGGCTGTTGATGGCCAGCGCTCAGGATGATTTACCCTTGCCTGTTGAACATGTGGGCGCAGAATGGAAGCGCACATTTGCCATAGACGTGGTGGGCATCAGTGAGATGGACCGCAGTCTGGTATTGGGTTGTTGTTTGTGGAATGAGGCCCCCTCTGACGCTGAGCCGATTCATGAATTGGTTCGGCGCACGTCGTCTATTATTCCTACTGGTGAAGAAGATTGGTCTGTCTATTACGTTGGCTTTGCCGCCGGCGGCTGGCTGCCTGAAGTGCAGCGGGAAGTAGAAGCAGCCATTCACGATGAGAAGGCCAGCCGGGCGCGCCGTAAATGGCAACCTACTGGCGTTCGTCTGGTAAACCTGGAAACACTAGACGCCGACCTGACACGTTGGTCTACCAAGGCGGAGGCAGAAGAGCTGGCCTTAATGCGTTGATCCCCGGCTGGTACAGTTATCAAGTTATCAGACCATCAGCCGGATCAAAAAAGGCCCGACCAATCGGTCCGGCCCTACAACCAACAAAGCCAGGTGATGGAACCACCCGGCTTTGTCAGAGAATCTGGCAACACTGCCTTGCTAAACAATGGATGCTACCGCATTGTTTGCGCCCCTTTAGTGGGGAGGGGGTTTTTGTTGCCCATCAGTGTTACTGAGTAGACAGTAACACATTCGGATACCAACGTCAATCGGACTATAGGTCGGTAGATTGGAGACAGAAAATGACTTAAGTCAAAAACTCGATTGCTCCGCAGCGGGCTAGATCCCGCGCAAGAAAAAAGGCCAAGTGTACCACCACTTAGCCTTCGCCTATTCATCTGCCACATTCTTGTACCGTGTACCACCACGGCGCTAATCAGGCTCCTTTAATGGATAGGGTGCCTTTTTGCCTGAATGCGGCTTTTCACCCACCAGGAGCATAACACAGGCAGATCCCTATGTCAACGGATCAGGTGTTCTATTCAGGTACACCTGGTGTATTTTGGGTTGCCTGTACGCCAGTCATGTCCGAGAAACCGCAGGCTTCGCCAGAAATTTTGGCAGCCAATGAGCGCTTGTTGGCATTACGCCAAAAGCATACATACACCCTACCTGTATCAGGGGCTTCGCGTGGAAATTCTGATGAACTTCAGGGTTGGCATGGGGTATCGGATTTGCCAGATCACCTGGGGTGGGGCAGTGCGGCGTTAACGGCCGTTCTGCGTCGCAGTCAGAAAGCGGTTTCAGGCGAAAACCCTCGTTGCAACCGAACAGCAGATCTGGTTGATGTAGTGGCATCCGGGTTGCCTATGGAACAGCCCGCACAGGACGGAAATTCTCCAGACAATCCTTATCTCAGCCGCGACTCGGTGAAACTGTATCCCGATATTGGCCTGGCTATGCTGCGCCAGGAAAAAGACGCCGCCGGCCGGTTGTGGCTGATGTTACGGTTTCTGGATCCATCCGGGCAAGGCTCGGTTCGTATAGACCTGATTTCCCAGCAGCTTAGCACCAAAACCTCGAACCTCTACCTCTGCGGCAAACGACAGTTGCGTAATTTGCTGAGAGCGGGAGAAGGGGTGTACTGGACCCGTGACAAAGAGCAGGTGTGGCTGCGCTCGACGGTGCGGGTGGCGGCAGCCCTGGGCGTGGAGCGGCTGACGGGTCGGCCGGTGGCGTTGTCCGTGTCGGCCTTGTTGGGGGGCATCGGGGTTTTCCGCGCCCACCTGTACGCCGCTTTTCACAGTGGGCGGATGAAAGGGATGGAGAACGGCCGTTCGGTGATGGGCAATACCGGACGAACAATGCCCATCGCCCGCGACACCCTGAGCCGCCTGAGCGGGGTGGGGCGGTCCAGCCAGCGGACTTATGAGGCGCGGTTGGGTTTGCGGGTGCAGCCCAACTTCGCCATTGGTGAGGCAGAAGCCGCAGGGAGACAAGAAGAACAAGCCTGGCGGCAGGGTCAGGCGTTATTTGCGCTGAAGGATCACGCCGGGCAGCAAGGACAACAGGGCAAGACTTACCTGGCCTGGCAATTGCCCAACAGCTACACGGGGCAGCACCCACAGCGGCCG
>CALFEW010000432.1 GCA_937958365.1 uncultured Chloroflexota bacterium
AGCCGGCAGATTTTAGACCCGACAGGTTGGTGAGACCTGTCGGGTCTAACGTGGTGGGTCTAACGTGGGGGTCTTGTTTACTGGTTGAGCAGGTTATTGGCGGCCTGAATCGCCTGATTGATCCGATCTAGGCTCAGGCCAATGCCCTGCCGGGCAACCCCATAATCCAGGTCGCTGATGTAACCACCGCCCCCTTCGCATAACGTCTTGATGCTGGTATTGGTGTTCAGAATATTCTCGGCGGCAAAGTTGTATTCGCTGTAAATGCCCTGCCAGGCTGTTGGCAAGTTGCTGTGGGTAGTTCGCTGCTGCAATGCCTGGTAATACCCCAGGAATTCGCCGCAGCTTTGCGCTTCACCGTGATAGAGCCGATCCAGCAGCCCGCCCATATGTTCAATGGTCAGGCGCATGGTGTTGAGGCTGTTCATCAGAGCAGTGGCATCGAAGCCGGGTGGCGGTGCGGTGGCGCGTGGCGCGGCGGTTGTAACCGGGGCGGGTGTGGGTGTGGGGGGCATTTCGCCTACCAGCCAGACTGTGAAATCTTCAACAAGGGTGATTTCGCCATCTCTTTCGCTATTATTAAAGGCGCCAATAACAGCAGCAATTTCCCCCATGTCTGGTCCATTTGCCAATGGCAGGACGCTAATAAACTCGCCGTTCACAAAAAAGGCCCCTTCCGATTCGTTTACATACAGCGTCAGTGTGTTGCTCGCACCGGCGATGCCCGTTGCCATGCGCCCGGATTCTTCAGTATCAGCGCTGTCCGCGCCGTATCGAATCAATTCCCATTCACCGCTGCGCTTTACAGTCAAACACCACGCTTCTTCATCCTGGTTGCGAAATAAAAAGCCAAAATCCCGATTTCCGATTTGCCCGGCCGATGGGTCCAGGATGAAGGTAGCTTCAGCAACAAAGTTGCGAACGTTGACATCGGCAAAATGTACTTCCATGAACTCATCTTCCACATGGGGCAGGTCGGCGTTGATTGGGCCATAAATGGGTGGGCCAGATTGGGCTTCCTGAATCGAATCTTCTTGTTGGGCTACGAAAGCAACCGTTGCTTCGGCGGCCATCTCGGCGCGTGCGGTGATCAGGGCAACGGCCGTTGCTGTTGCCTGAGCAATGTGGGTGGCGGTGGCAGCCTCGGCGGCTTCAGCTTCAGCGGTAGCGGCTTCAGCGGTAGCGCCGGCCGCGGTGGCGGCGGCGCTGGTTTGCGTGGCGACGGCCGCGGCGGTGGCTTCAGACTGGGCGCTGACGGTGAGGGCAACGGCCGTTTCCAGTTGCTCTTGGGCTGCCTGCGCGGCGCGTGTCTCCTCTTCGGCGGTCAGTGCAACGGCCGTAGCCGCTTCAGCGCTGGCTGTAGCGTCGCTGTTCGCGGTAGCCCCTTCTGAACCGCCAACCGTGCATCCGCCTGACAGCATTGCCAGCAATAAAACTAAACTTATGACAGACAAAAACCGATAGTTAGACATGGCATCCCCCTATGTATGATGACCGGCGCTGTCTCTTGGGCGGCTCTCGGCAGACAAAAAAGTGATTCGCCCGGAGATAGTCGCCGATCGTGACACAATAAAACGTGACTGAACTACCGACGATTCTGTTGATGGGCAGCATCTCTAGTTGACCAGAGTTGATTCGGCAAGTTGTAAGAATGATCAGGCGTGGCCGAGAAGCTGCCGGAAACACAATCGCATGGTTGTATTATAAAGCAAAATCACACCGTGAAATTAGTGGCGCTGTCATACAAGACTCAAGACGTTTGTCACGTTTGCCGGCTAACCGTTAGTTTGGCCCTGCCTGCCACCACATGGTCTGGCCGTCGGTGATAACTTCAATCGTGCCCAATTCGTCGGTGCGCAGAACGGCCGTGCCCAACCCCTGCGCCCGCTCCAGCACTTCCGGGTGGGGATGGCCGAACTGGTTGTCGGCTCCGGCGGAAATGACGAGGATTTGTGGCTGAACGGCCGTCAAAAAAGGCACAGAACTGGACGTGTCCGAGCCATGATGCCCGGCTTTCAGGACGATGGCGGTGAGGGGACGGCCGTTTGCCAGCATCACCGCTTCCGCTGCTTCGTCCGCATCGCCGGCCAGCAGCAGTGAAAAATCGCCATACACCAGCCGCAGCGCCACCGAATTTTCATTGCGGTCATCGGTTAGCACGCTCCCCGGATGCAGCACCTCCAGCCGAACCCCATCCTCAATTTGAATCACCTCGCCTGCCTGGGCCGGGTGAATTGGCGTGTCATGCGCTTCGGCTGCCTGAAGCACGGCATCGTAGATGGCGGATTCGTTGAATCCCTGGCCGTTGGTGATAAGCTGCCCCACCTGATACCGGTCGAACACCCCGGTCAGGCCGTTGACGTGGTCGGCGTCCGGGTGGGTGGCGACCAGCACGTCAATCTCCCGGTCCCAGAAGGGCGTCTGGCTGCCCAACTGGTCGTGCAGGATGCTGGGGAAGTTGCCGCCATCTACCAGGATTTGCCGCCCTGTGGGCGTCTGGATGAAGATGGCGTCGCCCTGGCCCACGTCTAAAAAGGCGACATGCAAACGGCCGTCCGGCTGCGACCCGCGCCAACTGCCCACCAGCAGCAAAACCACCAGACTGGCGGCCAAAGCCAGCCGTTGGGAAACGTTTTGGCGCAAAAATTGAGTGACGGCCGTGCGCCGTTCTGGCGTCGTTTTGGCATACCAGGTGGCCGCGCCGATGGCGGCGTACAGGGCCAGGATGCCGATCAGAGGCACGCGCAAGGGCACGGCGGCGAACGGCACAGTCGCAAAAGCGCGCACCAGACGCACCGTCGCCGTTAAAAAGAGCCAGGCTACCCAGGCCAACGGCCGTCCCAACATCGTCCAGGCCATGCCCGCCAGCGTGGCCGCGCCGCCCCACAGCATCACGCCCGGTTGAACGGGCAGCACAAAGGCATTCGCCAGCAGGCTCACCAGCGAGAGCTGGCGAAAGTAGCCGATCATCAACGGCAGGGTCAGAACTTGCGCGGCGACGGTCAGGAGGACCGCTTCGGATA
>CALFEW010000433.1 GCA_937958365.1 uncultured Chloroflexota bacterium
CGCGCCGGTCGTCCAGCGGCAGCGCTTCCAACGTCCCTTCCAACAACAGCGCTTCTTCGGCCAGGGCAAACAGCCGCTGGATATGGGCAGGCGCGCCCACGGCCGTGCCGTTGATTAAATCGTTCAGGTCAATCACGTCGCTACCTCCACAGAAGGTGCTGGCCTCGACGGCCGTTTCGCCATCCGGTCATCATAGGCGGCGATGGACACACGCCCATCGGCCAACCCTCTTATAAATTGCTCGCCATCTGCCTGGCCGGCCTGAAAAGCACCCTCCACGACCGGCTTCATTAGCTCATGAAGCTCCTGGATGGCGTTCGCTAAGCGGGCATCCATAAACCAATATTCCCAGGCGGAAGGGCTGCCGAGAATGCGCCACGCCTGGTCGCGGTGCGCGTAATCTGCCGGCGGAATTGCGCCGGCCAGGGCCAGATTGCAAAACGCCTGCCGCAGACGGCTGCTCAGCGAATCCTCGTCAAACGACTGCAATTCGGGAACGGGTATGTATTGATTCCACCAGGGCGTTTTGGAGAAGGTGACCATCACTTTGTCGCCTTCGCCAGTAGCCTTCGCCAGTGCCACCTTCAGCCCGTCAAATTGCGCCAGTTTCCCGGCGCAACTTGAGCATACCTGGTCAGACCTCCGATACGGATCAGTTTGCCCGCAGCCTGGGCATGGTTTTTTTGTGGTCACGCCGCTTCCGCCTCCGGCCGCAGGAAGCCGACGACTTCCTTCAACCGCTCCTCGACGTGGGCCAGGTCGCCCACGTAGCCCCAATCGGCCGGCCGTTGCGCCTGCTGCGCGCCGTGCGCCTCGGCCAGCCTATCCAACTCGGTCAACAGCCGGTGGACGGCCGTTTGCTTCTCTTGATACACATCATTCGCCGCGCTCATCTTGCATCCCCTCAACGCCCACCGGCGCTTCGATAACCATCCAGTAGGCCGCGCCGACGACGTGCTGCGCTTCGCCATCGGTCAGGCGCAGCGCCTCGCAGACGTCAAACAGCAGGTAGGCGTCGGCCGAAGCCAGACCCACCTCGTCCTCTTCCAATTCCCGGCGCAGGTGGACCAGCCGGGCCAGGTCGGCCGCCCGCTGGATGGCCTTCGCGCCGTTGTAGGCGGCCGTGACCTTCTGCTCACGGCCGGCCGTCGCCAGCAGCCAACCCGCGCCAAAGAGCATGGCGGCGATGGCGGCGATTCCCAAAAGTGTGATTGCTAAGTTCATGGTAGTTCCTTTGCGGCCGGGCGGCGGGTGATGGCGCGGGCCACCATCCGCCGCCCGGCTCATTTCAGAGATTAGACCGTCGCCTGCTCCAACGTCTCGCGGTAGGCGACAAGGGCGGCCGATTTGGCCTTCTGGAACACGGCCGTGCCCGGTTCGCCGGCGGCCAGCAAGTCGGCGCGGGTTTTCACGTATTTCTGGATGCCCGCCAGGTAAGCGGTGGGCACGTCGTTCCAATCGCCAAACAGCCCGGTGCGCGCTTTCTCGGCGTGGTCGGCCGTCTCGAAGTAGGCCGCGCCACCGACCATCAGGCCGCGCTGGAGGCAGATGTCGAAGTCGAAGGGGTCGCTGGCCTGCCGCGCCCGCTCCAGCCAGTCGGCCGGAGTGACGGCCGATGAGGGCGTGGGGCGTGAGGGCGTAGCCGATGCGGGTTGGGACTGCGCACGGCCGTTGGCGTTGCCATTCCCATTGGTGGTTTTGGCCTGGCTGCCGGCTGGTTGGCCGCCGGCCGCTGGTTGGGCGGGGGCCGCCGGTTGCGCCGGGGGCGTCTGGCCTTGCCGCGCCTTTGCGCTCGTCAGGTAACGCAGGATGAGCGTCTTGCCATCCTCGCCGTCGTCGTTGCGCTGCGGCTGAACCATCAGGCGGAAAGGCTGAACCACCACCTCGTGGGGCGAAGTGCGGCCGAAATGCCGCCGCAGCGCCTGCTGCGCCTCGTAGATGGGCAAGTCGGCGATTTTCACGCCGGCGTATTTCTCAAACCGCTGGCGCTGCCAATCTTCGTCCATATACTCGTGGCAGATTTTCAATTTGCCAAATGTGCCCTGGGCATTCCAGGGCGGATAGAAATCAATGGTCTCGGCGAGTTCGCCGTCGGTGCGTGTGAATTGCCGGCGAATAACGGAGGCCACCTCTTCAATTTTGTAAACGCCCAGGTGGGTCGCCACCAGGTCGAGTTTGTATTCCAATAAGCTGTCGTTCATGTTGTTTCCTCAAAGGATTGGGTTCCAACGGCCGTTCCGCTTCCGGCGAGAACGGCCGTTCTAAAACATTCTACTAAAACGCGAGTTTTGCCGTCCACGTCCACTCGCAGACCGCCAGGCCAAAGTCCACCTCACCGGTGGCGTACTGGTCGCTGTCGGCGTTGCTCTCGACAATCTGCGCCGCCCGCTGTGGGCTGATGCGCTCGGCGGTGATGACGCTCTGGCCGTTTTCGCGGCGGTTGTAGAAGTAGAAGTTGTCGTGGCGCACCACGTCAATCTCGACGGCCGTGACGTTCTCCAACAGGAAAGCAGGGTTATTCTCTCCACGAAACATAGGGTTTCTCTCCCTGGCAAATGGGGCACAAACGGCGTCCCATCTTCCAATTCTTAATTCTGCGCTCTGCCGCCCGGCCACCCGGCCAGGTGCGCGCCAGCGCGAAGGCAATGCCGCGCGCTTTCGCCACCTGAAGCAGGCGGGCGTCAGGGCAGTCGTGATGGATGTCCAATCGGCTGATGACCTTCTCGGCCGAGCCGATGTAATGTTGGGTCGTGTGTTGGGGGGAAATGGGCTGCGCGAAGTGCAGCAGGTAGACGGTCATGAGGTTGTTCCTACGGCCGTGTGTCCGCCGCTGCGTTCCGCACGCCGGGCTGTGGCTCGAAGGCTTGGCCGGCGATTGCCCAACGCAGGTTGCGGGCCACCCGGTATTGGCCCAGTCGCTCTTCGCGTTCCCGGTCGTAGGGCTGTCGCAGCCCGCAGCGTACCTGCCAGTTTACCCGCGAGGGGTCCAGAGGCATTTTGTACTCACCGGCGTCCTCGACGCATTGGTCGCGGTCGGCGCAGTCGCCGTTGGCGGCGACGACCTCCAACGGCGCAAACGTGCGGCCGCAGCGGGAGCAGACCTGATCCGGCTGCGCGAAGCGACCACCCTGACGGTCGGCCAGGCCGAAACCCAGCACCAGATGGTCGCCGGCCCGCTCGCGGACCTCGACGCCCAACACCGGCCAGCCGGCGACGATTTCCAGGCGGACGGATGCGGCCGTGTGGTTGCGCCAGACCACCAGGTGGGCGTCAGGCTGGTTGGCCTGCGCGCCGGCCGGTACGGCGACAATCATGTTCAGGATATGGGTTTGGGGAGCGTATGGGGTTTTGCTGAGGAGAGAGTCAAACTGCGAAGGGGTAATGGGGAGGGGGGTGTTCATTGGCCGCGCCCTCCGCCGAGGAAGTGGCCGGTTAACGGGTTGTGCCGTTGCGCCTGGCGGCGCGGAGTTGCCTTCCACTGGAAGGCGCGCACCCGTTCAATTTCGGCCGGGGCCAGCAGGGCGATGTACTGGTTGGGGTGCAACCAGGTGATGGTCGCCTCCGCGTCGTCGTCGTAGCCTTCGCTGGACTCGGCGGCATCGTCCTGGCTGACGCGGCCGGCAATCGCCTGGCCGGTTGCCTGACTGATGGCAAACGAGTCTGTCTGGCCGTGCCAGCGGATGACGGCGCGTGAACCACTGGCGTCTGTGTAAAGGGCGAACAGGTGGTCGCGGGGTTTGAATGACGGGTCTTTCACGTCCATTCGTGCCTGTGCTACAATCTTGGTAGACATATTAGGGAATGCTCCTTTTATGTTGGCCGTTCGACTGTGCAAGAGTCGGGCGGCCTTTTTGTTGCTGTTAATACAACAGGTACTATACACAATATGTGTATTTAATCAAGTGTTTCATATACTTTTGGCTGCCTATTTGTGGTTGACATAGTTCACGTGTCCCTGTAACATAGGCC
>CALFEW010000434.1 GCA_937958365.1 uncultured Chloroflexota bacterium
CGACGGACAATGAAGCGGCTTAGCTGTTCCAGATACGTTAGTAGTGTTGATCCCTTTGCGTGTAGACCGTGCGCACCGCCCATGTGCATGAGCCAGCGGGCGGTTTGGCGCTGGTCGGAGACAACGGCCGTATCCGTCAGTTGCGTCAGGAGCGTCTGGCGAAGTTGGCGTTTTACCTGCGTATGTTCGTCGGTGGGGGTGAAAGCGTGGATGTAGTCGGCCAGTAGTGGATGGAGGCGCAGGTAGCCAGTGTCCGCGCTGGCGATTAGACCCAGATTGAGCAGGCGGTGAAGACCGTCCACGGCCGTTAACAGTCCTTCTATGTCGGTTCCGTTGGTTACGGCCGTTTGCACCAGCAACGAACGCGGAATCCGCTCACCCGGCGGGAAACAACTTGCGCCTATCAGCAGTCGGCGGGCGCAGGTATCGGCGGGCTGGCGCACGTCCAATTGTTCATAACTCAGACCAAACGTGTTCGCCAAATGCAACTCGTGGCCGGTAGGCGACAGACGCTCACTTCGCTGTCGTGTTGAGAGAAATTCGACCCGGTTCTGATTTCTTAACTGGCCCAGATAGACCGCCGGCGTCATAACATCCTGGTATGTGCGCAGAAAATTACCGGCCAGATGTAAAGCCAGCGGAAAGTCGTTTAACGTCCTGGCAATTGCCGCCGCTTCCGGCAGATTGGGCACAAAGCGACGCAGCAAAGCCACGCTGGCGTCACGGGCCAGATCACCCAGGGGAACTGATGTAACGCCGAGGGTAGGCTCCCAGTCGGCGCGCCGACTGGTTATCAGAACGCGACAACCGCCGCTGGGCAGCCGCCAGTGGGAGAAAAGTTCCGGGTCTTCGCAATTATCAAAAATCAGTAGCCGGGGTGTGACGCTGCGCCAGGCGCGCTGCACCAACTGTACTTGTTCCGGCGGGCTGATACGCTCAAAATGGTCAAACAGGCCCATCCCGTCCAGTCCGCCACAGGCGGCTACTTCGGCAGGGATGGCGTCTGCCTGGGCGAAGTTGAGCCAGAAGACGCCGCCGGGGAAGAAACGGCCGTACCGATACGCAAATTCAACCACCAACTGGGTTTTGCCTACACCCCCCAGGCCTGTCAGCGCCACCGTCTGAACACCTTGCTGATAGCGTAAGGCCAATTCCTGAAGCGCATCTTGCCGACCAACGAACAGTGGATTGCTCGCCAGCAGAAATCGGGATCCGGCTGGCAAGACGTTCTGTCGTTCTGGCACATCTTCCAACGGGATCTGGTCCGGCGCATCCAGCGATAACATGGCCAGCGCCAGATGGGGGCGAGCCTGATGGACTGTTTGCAACAAGTCGGCTATACGGCCGTGGCGCTGCATAAAGAGGATCAGTTCACGAGCTTTGGCGTCTTTGGTTTCGCCGGGCAGGTTCTCCAGGTCTGCGCCCAATTGGAAACTGAGGGTTCGCAGTTCATCCAGATTGAAGTTACTGTTGAGGGCCGTGAAGACTTGTTCGCGGTCAAACGACAGACTGACTGGGGCGAGTGACTCTCTGTTGCTCACTGATGTCTTCCTTGAAATGATTGAACTTTCCCCATTTGATCTCATGCCTACAACGTATGCTGCACTAGATGTGTGCGTCACTATTGTGGTTTTTTCGTCATGGCCAAACAACGCCATACCATAAGTATAATCCATTCGCCTTGTTTCAGGGAACGCGCCCAAGCAGTTTGATCAGGGGGTCATCTGGAGACAAAACAAAACCGCTCCGTTTCGACGAGGCGGTTTTGTTTTGTCCTTTGGACTTTGCTGAACACCAACCGGCGAAAAAGCGTTAAACCAGGATGGTGAGAGGGCCGTTAGCGTCTAGGGTTTGCACACGAAGACCGACGCCAAAATCGCCGACCGTCGGTGGTCAAGAGCGCCTGTCCAAAGGTGGCGGTGTAGGTGGTTTCGGCCGGCAGAATGGTTTCTGTACTCAGGGTTAGGGTTGTCTGATCATTCGTGGTCGTGATTTCCCAGTCGCCGGGGATGGGGCGTCTATCGTGAGCGCCGCCAGGGTAAGGGGGGGCAAGCGAGAATAGTAAGGGGGTCACGTCCCCATTGCCTGAAGTTGACGATGGGCGCTCTAGGGAGCCGCGTGTGGCTGGGGTTGGGTGTTACCGTGGGCGCTGGTGGGTTGGCAACGGCCGTCGCCTCTCTAGTGGGGGCAGTAGTTGGCACGAGCGTAGGCGTATCCGTGGGCGACA
>CALFEW010000435.1 GCA_937958365.1 uncultured Chloroflexota bacterium
ACACCTGATTGGCTATTGTAAAAGCATCAGGTTTATAGGTGATCTGGCGGTGGATGCCATTTTCGTCCTCCTCGTCGCCGTTCACAATCCAGATTTCGTAACCGAGGTTGTTCAGGTTAAGCGATTGGTCGGCGGGCGTGTCTTTGTCGTTGCCCCGGTGGAGGATGTAGTTGAGCGCAGTGGCGTTTGCTTCCAACGGAATGTCAAAGACCAGGCCAAAACCATCGGTGGTGATGGGCTTCAACGGTTCGGTCCATTGGGTGGGCGTCAGAGCGCCCGTCCACAGATGCAGGCCCCAGAAATCGTTGAAATCGCTGCTGGTGAAGTCACCATAATCGCCCAGGCAGCGGTGGTAATGGATGGTCGCTGTGTCTGTCGCCGCGCCTTCCTGGTCAAACCAATCATCTACGCCCGAATTCACCCACACTTCGTAGTTGACGGTGGGCGTATAGGTGCGCGTCGCTTCTTGCGTGCCCGCGCCGTTATGGATGATGAAGTTCAGACCGCGCGTCAGTTCCAGCGTGGGATAGACATCGGTGGTGATGCTGTAGACCGCGCCAAAATCGTCGTAGCCGCTGGGCAGTTCACGATCCGGCCAGTTGGTCAGGGGCGGATTGCCGTCTTGCCACAGATGCAGGCCCCAATCGGTGTAAATGCCGTCGGGACGGTTGTAGTGGACCAACGTGTCGCCCATCGCTTCGGCGCGAGAGGCGTAGTTGGTGGCGTCGCCCTGGATCAGCCAGATTTCCGGCGTTTCCGATGGCTCGAAGCTGCGGTCGGCCGGGGTGTCTTTGTCGTTGCCGCGATGGATGATGAAGTTGACCGGCTGGTTGATGTCTTGCAGTTTGATGGCGACAAACGCGCCAAAGTCATCTATGCCGGCAAACGGTTTGGGCGAAGTCCATTCGGTGCCTTCGCTGGGGTCAATCGCGTCGCCCCAGAGGTGCAGCCCCCAGAAATCTTCCCAGTTGCTGCTGCTGAAGTCGCCATAGTCGCCGGCCGGGCGGTGGTAGTGGATGATGGCGTAATCTTCCTGGCCGGGAACCACTTCCTCAACGACGACAGCACTGACGATGTTGTTCTTGTAGCCGCCACTCAGATCGTTGACGATGGCCTGGAAGGTAACGGCCGTTCCCGCCGGAATACCGCTCACATCATAGAAGATGCGGTACGGGGCGTTGTTGTCTGTGCCGATGTACTCGTAAGCGCCATCGCCAATTTTGACGGCGAAGTTAACTTCGGCAAAAACCGGAGCGCTGAGGTCTACGCCCACTTCCACACGGCCGGTGACTTCGGCGTCCGGCGCGGGGGTGTTGAAGGTGACGTCGGGCGCTTCGGCCGGGCTGCGCCTGGGCAGCGCGGCGTTCGCCTTGTAGACGACAACGCCCAGAGCAGGCACGTCTACGGTAAGCTGGCTGCCGGCGGTGGAGGTGATGGGCGTGGCGGCGGGGGGATAAACGGCCGTAAAGCCCGTATTGGCCGAATACACGGCAAACGTCGCCTGCTGCGCGGTCTCCGCATTGTTTAGGGCCACCACGTATTCCACTTTCTCGCCGCGTTCAATGCGCGAGAAAGCGTAGATACCGGCGCTGTCCTGGCTGTAGCGGTGGATTTGCGCCCCGCGCCGCAGCGCCAGGTTGGCTTCGCGCACGGCCGTAAGGTCAGCATACGATTGATACAGCGGATGAGTCGCGTCAAAGTTGTCGTCGGCGACGGTATCATCTGTGCCGATCAGGTCGCCATCATATTCGGCCACCTGGCTGGCAAACATGTCTTCGCGGGCCAGTTTATCGCTGCCACCGCCGACAAAACCTTGCTCGTCGCCGTAATAGACCACCGGGAAACCGCGCCCAAAGAAGAGCAGCGCGTAACCCAATTCCATGCGGTCCACCAGTTCGGCGTCAGACGCGCCGCCCTGGTCCTGGCGCAGCCAGTGGCCCAGCCGCTCGATGCCGCCATCATGGTTGCTGACAAACGTGCCCAACTGATAGGCGTTGCTGTCGGCGTCGGTGAAGTAGTCATCGTTGGCGTAAAGCGTGCGCAAATTATTTGTCGCGCCGCTGTTGACGGCAAAATTGCGGGCCGCGCCGTGCAGGCCAAAGTCCAACACGCCGGGCAGATTGCCCACGGTGGTGAATTCGCTCATCGCCGCCGCGCTGCCATCGAACACTTCGCCAAAGATAAAGAAGTCGGGTTTGCCATTGTTCGTGGCGTAATCCATCACCACCGGAAGCACCTGCTGCCAGAATTCGGTGTTGACGTGTTTGACGGTGTCCATCCGGTAGCCGTCTATGTCGTAGGCGGCGATGGTGTTGGTGAGGATGTCGGTGAAACCGGCTACCACGAAGGGCTGTTCGGTGAACACGTCGTCCAGGCCGTAGAAATCACCGTAGGTGGAGCTTTCCCCGGCAAAGGTGGAGTCGCCACGATTGTGGTAATAGATGGGATTGTTTAGCCAGGCGGGCGCTTTGCGATTGGCGTCGGCCGGGGCCACTTCAGGCGTGTAGGGGAAGCTGATCGCCGGATCCAATGGCGGGAACACGCCAAAGATGTAGTCGCGGTCGTCAAAGGCGTTGCCGCTGGCGTCGCGGTAGGGGTAATCTTCCTTGTAGCGATAAGCCGACGTGCCTTCCACGTAGCTGATCAGGTCGCCGGTGTGGTTGGCGACGAAGTCAAAATAGACTTTGATACCACGCGCATGGGCGGCGGCCACAAAGTCAATCAATTCCTGGTCTGTGCCCAGGTGAGGATCGGCCGTTTCGTAGTCGAGAATCCAGTAGCCGTGATAGGCCGCGCCGATGCCGTTGGTGGCTGTGCTGTCCGGCTGGGTGGGATTGTTCTCAAAAACGGGGGTGATCCAGATGGCCGATACGCCCAGACCTTCGATGTAGTCCAGGGTGTCGCTGGCCGCCAGACCGGAGAGGTCGCCGCCGTGGTAGTAGCTTTTGTCGGTGGGATCGTAACCATGGTCGGTGGGACCGCCGGGGATGCCGCCGGTGTTATTGGTCGGGTCGCCGTCCTGGTAGCGGTCGGTCAGGGCGAAGTAGAAGACCTCGTCCTGTACCGGGTGCTGCACGGCCGGTTTGACCAGGTTCAGGTCTATGGGCGGCAGCAGGGGTGCGGGGGTGATGATGGCAGAACGGCCGTTTCGTCCATCCAGCCAGAATGTCACCACGTCACCGTCCGCTTCTACGGTGAAGGGGATGGTGGGGGCGCTTTTGTTACGGCCGTCATTGCCGATCTGATTGTCCCAGTTGCCGGTCTGGCTGATTTTGGCCTCGTAATTGCCGGCGTTGAAAGTGTAGGTGAGGACATGGGTGTTGGCTCCCAACGCGCTCATCGTGGTGGTGACGGCGTCATTGGCCCAATTCTGCCAGGCACCCACCACCGTGAAACTGGCGGGCATATCGTCCCAGGCGTTGACCACGTTTTGCGTCGGGCGTAAGGGCAGCCCGGCGTCGCTGCCGTGGTTGTTGGTATCAAAGGTCAGTTTAACGGTCTGGCTGTTGACCGTGGTGACAAACCAGGCATTTTCGGATGGGTAGGCAACATCCCAATTGCCGCATTCGACGGCCTTGAATTCGGCGCGTCCGGCGCTGCCAACCTCCACATCACGGGAAAAAACGCCATCGCCGCCGAGCAGGTCGCCATTGCTGCCATCGTCATAGAGCGGCGTGCCGCTGTTGTTCCACCCCTGGAAACTACCGGCGGCGCACCAGTTGCCGGCGCTGCTGCCATTGGGGGTGATGGCCATGCGTCCGGCCACCAGGTCCAGCAAGAAGATGACCGTTTGGTTGGCGCCGCTGGTGCTGAAGGGCACGGTAGGCGCGTTTTTGTTACGGCCGTCGGTCCCAAATTGATTGGCCCAGCTACCGGTCTCGACAATTTTGGCTTCATAAGAACCGGCGTCGGCAAACTCGTAGGCCAGGCGATAGATGCCGTTACCCACGTAGCTCATCGTTGTGGTGACGGCGTCGTTGCTCCAGCCCTGCCAGGGACCCGCCACTGTGTAGCTGGCGGGCGGATCATCGCCCCAGACGTTGACGATGTTTTGCGTCGGGCGCAGCGGCGTTCCGGCGTCGGCGCTGTAATCGTTGGTGTCAAAGGTGAGTTTGACAATCTGGTTGTCAACGGCCGTTACCAGCCAGGCGTTGTCGCTGGGAAAAGCGTTCCCCCATTCGCCACATTCGACAGCCTTGAACTCCTGGCGTCCGGCCGTGGGGATGAGGAAATCCAGCGAATAAACGCCGTCACCGGCAATCAGGTCGCCGTTGGAACCATCGTCATATATTGGGGTGCTTTCGTTATTCCAGCCCTGAAAGCTGCCGGCGACGCACCAATTGGTGGCGTTGGCCGCCTGGCTGCCCTCCGGGGCAACGACTGCCCCTTGTTCTGGCAGCGATGAACCCGTTTCTCCGGCCGCCTGGGCCATCGGGCGCAGCAGCCAAAACATACTGCCAAATAAAAGTAAAACCAACAGGCTGCTCATGAAAAGCCGCCAGCTTGCTTTAACCTTTCTGTTCATACCTTCTCCTTTCGGTAACTTTACTTGTCCCGGACCATAGCGCAGCCGCTGTAGACGGCCGTTTGCTCACTGTGGCGCTCTGGCCGGAAAACAATAAAAAGCGCCTGTTTGGATGTGATGATTGATCCAAACAGGCGCAAAAGACATATGAATGAGGCTGTCAACGGGTGGGCGACACCAGCTAATGGCTCCACTTTGAGCTGTCGCGGGAATGTTACTTCGGGTTCCATTTTGCCAACAACCTTGTTGCGCAGCCCTGATGTTGTTGTATCTAAGCAAATTCTTGATGTAAGGCAGCGCTTGATGCAAAGAAGATGTTCGACGGGCAGATAGTTGATAGGTCAACTAAATGAACTATACCACTCACAAGCTTTATTGTCAATAGTAACCAAATGAGGCGCAGAAAGTTAGTGATTATTGCCAGATAACGGCCGTTTCCCGCTATCTGCTAGTTGTTTGTACGGCCGTTCACCGCTTTCACAGCAACATCTAATCAAAATACCCTACGATTTCCCCACGCAAGACCCCAAAATGTCACCAAAATACTACCAACCCCCTGGCAATGTTGGTATACTTCCCCTGGTCTTGACCAGAGAATATTATCATCCCCCATAGAAGGAGCGTCTTTATGGCTGATGTTCAGGCAATCGCCAATCGCATTGTAGAGAATGTGGAACGTGTGATTATCGGCAAGCGCGCGGCCGTGCAGCTAACGGCTTTGGGCTTGTTGTGCCAGGGTCACATCCTCATCGAAGACGTACCGGGCGTTGGCAAGACGGTGCTGGCTAAATCGTTGGCTCGTTCCGTCGGCTGCAAGTTTCAACGCATCCAATTCACCCCAGACATGCTGCCCAGCGACGTGACCGGCGTTTCTGTGTTTAACCAGAAAAGCCGCGAATTTGAATTCCGTCCCGGCCCCATTCACGCCCAAATTGTATTGGTTGACGAAATCAATCGGGCAACGCCCAAGACACAATCCGCTTTGCTGGAATCTATGGAAGAGCGTCAGGTGACGGTGGACGGCCACACGTACCCATTGGGCAGCCCGTTCATGGTTTTGGCAACGCAAAACCCCATCGAATACGAAGGCACGTTCCCGCTGCCAGAAGCGCAGCTCGACCGCTTTATGCTGCGCATACGCCTGGGCTATGCGCAGAGACATGAAGAAATAGACATGCTGGACAGTCAGCAGCACCGTCACCCGCTGGAATCTCTTGAGCAGGTCGTCTCGTTGGAAGAGTTGTCGGCTGCGCAGGAAGCCATCAAAGATATTTACGTGGACAATCTGGTGAAGGAATACATCGTGGACCTGGTGCGCAGCACGCGAGAACACTCGGAGGTGTATTTGGGCGCGAGTTCCCGAGGGGCGCTGTCTATCTACCGGCTGGGGCAGGCGCGGGCGGCAATGTTTGGCCGAGATTTTGTGCTGCCGGACGACGTGAAGGCGCTGGCCGGGGCGGCGCTGAGTCATCGCATTATTGTTGGGCCGGCGGCGCGCATCAAGGACATTGAGCCGGATGCGATTGTGCAGGAAATTTTGGATACCACGGCCGTTCCCGGCGCAAAAGTGAAGGCTTAACCGGCCCATGTTGAATCAGCTTAAGCAACGGCGCACGGCCGTGTTTGCCTTGGCGCTCCTGGCCCTCATTGGCGGGTTGACGACCGGCCGTGATATTCTGTTCAACCTGGCCTATATGCTGGGGCTGCTGCTGATCCTTTCGTTTTTCTGGGCCTGGATCAACATCAATTGGGTGCATCTGGCCCGCGCTACCAGAGTAAGGCGCACGCAGGTGGGACGGCCGTTAGAAGAGCGATTCACCATTCGCAACACCAGCATCTTGCCCAAACTATGGCTGGAAATCCACGATTACTCCAACGTACCCGGCCACAAAACCAGTTATGTGGTCAGCAATCTGGGTCCCAGGCGCACGTTTACCTGGCGCACCATCACCATTTGCGAGGAACGCGGCCGGTATCAACTAGGTCCTATCCAGTTGCGCACCAGTGATCCGTTTGGGCTGTTTCCCATGCAGCGCGACCTGACGCCCACTTCCAACGTTGTCATCTACCCCCTGACCTTCGACATTCATCAGTTTTCTTTGCCCGTGGGGCTGCTGCCCGGCGGCGATGCGCTGCGCCGCCGCACCCACTACGTCACCACCAACGCCGCCGGGGTGCGCGATTATGCGCCGGGCGACAGCTTTAGCCGCATCCATTGGCCCAGCACGGCCCGCCGCGACCGGCTCATCGTGAAAGAGTTTGAGCTGGACCCCATGGCCGACATCTGGATTGTGCCAGACATGGCCGTGTTTGGGCACATCTCACCACGACAGGCGGCTCCGCGTGAGGAAGGGCAAACTGACCTGATCAACTGGTTGACCCAGGAGGAGTTCAAACTGCCGGACGCCACAGAGGAATACACGGTAGCCGTCGCCGCTTCGCTGGCGCAATACTTCTTGCGGAATGACCGGTCTGTGGGCATGTTGGCGTATGGGCAATCCAACGAAGTGGTCCAGCCAGATCGCGGCGAACGGCAAATCAACCGCATTTTGGAGACGCTGGCCGTGCTGCGCGCCCAGGGCCACGTGCCGGTCGCTGATATGCTGCACGCGGAATCCTATCTGTTCCCGCGGGGCACGACGCTGATTGTGGTGACGCCGGCCGCGCAGGAGGAATGGCTGGTGGCGGCGCGGCAGCTATCGCGCCGGGGGCTGCGGCTGGTGACGGTGTTGATTGACCCGGAATCGTTTGGCGGACGGCGCTCTGGGGCGCAACTGGCGGCGCTGCTGCAAAGCAGCGGGATGATGGCTTATCTGGTGCGGCGTGGGGATAACTTGACGGCCGTTTTCAGCCAGAGTTTCAGCCGGACAAATAGTTTTACGGTTTGAGAAGCTACCCAATGAGCGTCAGGGGAATACCTGCCGGCATATCGGGAACGGCCGTTTCCCTCTTTGGTCTATCCACCGCCACCCCAGACATGCTCCAGGGGCCGGTGTGCCGGATGCGCACCTGAACCAGTTCCCCCTTTAAGTCACGCGGGTCGTCAAAAAAGACGAGTTTGCTCTGTGGTGTGCGGCCGCGCCAGCGCCCTTTTTGCCGCTCTTCCACCAGCACTTCCACCGTTTCACCCAACCAGCGAGACATTTTTTTCTCGCCAATCTCTTTTTGCAGCTCTTCAATCAAGTGGAAGCGTTGGCGCTTATCCTCGTCAGAAACGTCGTCTGCCATGCGGCGGGCGCTGACTGTGCCGGGGCGCGGGCTGTAGCGGGCCAGGTGAACTTTGTCCAGCTCTAGTTCTTGCAAAATCTCGTAGGTTTTTTGGAACTGGGCGTCGGTTTCCCCCGGAAAGCCCACGATGACGTCGTTGTGAATGGCTACGTCGGGGATGATTTGCCGGACGCGAGCCACCAGGCGGCGGTAGTCGTCGGCCGTGTAGCCGCGTTTCATCTCCTGCAAAACCAGGTCATCGCCGGCCTGAATGGGCACCTCAATTTGCGGCATCACTTTGGGCAGATCGGCCACGGCGTGCAGGATTTTGTCGGTCATGTAGTTGGGGTGGCTGGTCAGGAAGCGAATCCGCGCCAGACCATCAATCCCGTTGATGACTCGCAGCAAATCGGCCAGGTCTGGGCCATCGGCAACATCATAGCCATAGCGGTCCACAATTTGCCCCAAC
>CALFEW010000436.1 GCA_937958365.1 uncultured Chloroflexota bacterium
ACATTGTCACCATTGGCGGCACAGAATTAAGAGTGGAACTTTGACCCACAAAACGAGGTGAACCTATGGTAACCAAAGAAGCCTCATCCGTTCGTAACAAAAAACCGGCAGCGGAACCAACCTGGGACGTCGCCAAACTGTTCCCCGACCAGGGAACCTGGAGTCCCGAAGAATACCTGGAGTTAAACGCCAATCGTCTGGTAGAGTTTTCGCATGGAATTTTAGAGGTGCTGCCAATGCCATCGCAAACACATCAACTGATGGTTCTCTATCTTTACCGACTGCTGCTGAACTTTTCGGAAACCCGGCGTTTGGGGATGACTTTGGTAGCTCCGCTGCCGGTGCAGTTATGGCCGGGTAAATTTCGGGAGCCGGACGTGGTGTTTATGCTGGCGGCCAACGCGGCGCGGCGTGGCGAGCAGTATTGGGAAGGCGCAGACCTGGTGATGGAAGTGGTCAGTTCCGATGATCGCCGCCGCGACACAGAGACGAAGCGGCGCGAATATGCCCAGGCGGGTATCCCGGAATATTGGATCGTGGACCCACAAAACGAGCAACTCACCGTCCTGACGCTGGATGGCGACTCTTATGCGGTTGTGGGTGAATTTGCGCCGGGTGAAACGGCCGTTTCCCGCCTGTTAGATGGGTTTGCGGTGGAGGTAACGGCCGTGTTTACCGCCGCCCAATCGTAAAAATTTATCACCGCACAGGCGTCAGCCTGTCATTTGGTCAAACGTAACAGAGGTAAACAATGGACTTGGGTTTAAATGGGAAAGTAGCTTTGGTCGTTGCCGCATCCACCGGGTTGGGGTTTGCGACGGCGCGGCAGTTGGCTTGTGAAGGCGCGAAAGTGGCTTTATGCGGCCGTTCTGAAGCGACGTTAGCTCAGGCAGTAGCCAAGTTGAAAGCGGAATTGGGGGAAGAAACGGCCGTACTCGCCATCCCTTGCGACGTCACCGACAGCGCCCAGATTGACCATCTGGTAGCCGAGACGGTGGCCGCCTTTGGCGGGCTGGACATCCTCGTCACCAACGCCGGTGGGCCGCCCGGCGGCACGTTCGACACCACCGACCTGAACGCCTGGCGCGCTGCCATAGACCTGACTTTAATGAGCGTGGTGCATCTGGTGAAGGCGGCGCTGCCTCATCTGCGCCAGAGCGCAGCCGCGGCCGTTCTCACCATCACCAGCGTGTCCGTGAAGCAACCGATAGCCGGCTTGTTGCTCTCCAACGTTTTGCGCCCCGGCGTTGTCGGCCTGACGAAGAGCCTGGCGCTGGAATTGGCCGCGGAGAACATTCGCGTCAACTCGATTTTGCCGGGCTGGACGGCGACCGACCGTGTAGACCACATTTTTGAGTACCGCGCTCAGACCAATGGCACGGCCGTTGAGGCTGAACGCGCCAAAATCACCAACTCAATTCCGATGGGGCGCATGGCCCGGCCGGAAGAATTTGCCAACGTGGCGGCGTTCCTGGTTTCGCCGGCGGCCAGCTATGTGACCGGCGTGATGATGCAGGTGGATGGCGGCAGTTACGTGGGCTTGATGTAGGGTAACAAGGGTGGATGGGGGGCAACGGCCGTTCCCCCTCATCCACCCTCGTTTTACGCTTTTTGCGCGATCTCTTCGCCAAAACCCAGCAGCGCCTTCACCCGTGCATCATTGGGCGCTTCGGCGTAGACGCGCAAGACCGGTTCTGTGCCCGACGGCCGTATCAACAGCCAGCTCCCATCATTCAGGTAATATTTCACCCCATCCACCGTCTGCACTTCCTCCACCGACACCCCGGCGATGGCCGCCGGGGCTGTGTTCACCAGCATCTTCACCATGTCGGTTTTGTTTACCGGCCGTTTCAACTTCATATCGGTGCGGGCGTATTGCGCCGGACCATATTTGTCCAGCAAGTCGGCCACCAGGACGTGCAGCGGCGCTTGCGCTTCGGCCATCACCTCCAGCAGCAGCAGACCCATCAACACCCCATCACCTTCCGGGATGTGGCCTTTAATGCTGATGCCGCCCGATTCTTCACCACCCATCAGCACGCCGTTCGCCACCATCAAATCGGCGATGTGGTTGAAGCCGACGGGCGTTTCTACCAGTGGCAGGCCATGGTCCGCGGCGATGCGGTCAATCATGCGTGTGGTGGAAACGGTGCGCACCACTTTGCCCGTCCAGCCGCGCTTTTCGATGAGGTAACGCAGCACCAGGGCGAAAATACGATGCGGGTCCACAAAATCCCCCCGCGCATCCACCGCGCCAATGCGGTCGGCGTCGCCATCCGTCGCCAGCCCAACATCCCAATGCCCGCCCTGAATGGTGGACATGAGCAGGCCCAAATGTTTGGCAATGGGTTCGGGATGGATGCCGCCGAAGCCGGGGTTCATCTCGTGGCGGATGTTTTGCACGCGGGTACGGCCGCGCGCCAGCATTTCGCCAATCGCCCCACGGCCGGAACCGAACATGCCATCGGCCACCACGCGCAGCTCGCCGCCGGAGATGACGTCCAGGTCTATCAGGGTGCTGAGATGTTCGTAGTAAGCCCAGGCCGGATCAAACTTGCAGACCAGCCCTTGTTTCATGGCGTCATCCAGGTCCATCAGATTGGGGCCATGTACGGTTTCCAGGTTGCGGTCCAGCAGGGATTCGACGCGCTTGTTTTGCGATGGGGTAGCGCTGCCGCCGTAGCTGGCTTTGAGTTTCACGCCGTTGTAACGCGGTGCATTGTGGCTGGCGGTGATCATGACGCCGGTGGTGGCTTTTTTATTGACGACGGTGTAGCTGATGGCCGGTGTGGGGGTATCGGCGCGGGCCAGCCAGGTGGTAATCTGGTTGGCAGCCATGACGCGGGCCACTTCGGCGGCGTAGCGGTCGGATAAGAAGCGGGTATCGTAGCCGATGATGACGCTGGGGTCGGTGCTGTTTTGCTCGCGGGTAAAATCGGCGATGGCCTGGGCCACCAGGCGCAGGTTGGCGAAGGTAAAGGTTTCGCTGATGACGGCGCGCCAGCCGTCGGTGCCAAATTTGATCGTCATGGATACTCCCTTGCAAATTTCGGATGTCGGATTTTGGATTTCGGATTGACGCGGTTCAGCGCCGCACGCCAAACTTAATCTGCGAAATCTGCGGATTTTCATTCGTGGTGGTGGGTAGGCCACGCATGAACTCTTCTTTGAAATGTGAGATAACGGGATGGTAACACGATGTGGGGGAAATGGCATCAGGCGAAACGTACCAGATGCCAGGCGTTTAGCCTGTCATTTAGAGACTGGAGATTAGTGGCCGTATTCGGTATGCCGTATTCCGTATTCGGTATTCCGTATTCCGTAAGGCGTTAACTCTGGTAAATGCCCACGGACTTCGGATTACGGACTTCGGATTACGGATTACGGATTACGGATTACGGGTTACGGGTTACGGGTTACGGATTACGGGTTTCCAGTCTCTTGGAAAAGGTCAGGTCATGTCCGCTGCCAGTCTATTTAGGAGAGCAGGGGGTCTAACACGGCCGTTAACACATCCGGGGAAATGAGGCCATTGTGGATGTAGACGACACGGCCGTCACGGTCAATGACGAAGGTCATGGGGAAGCTGCGCACCTGATATTGCTGCTCGACACGGCCGTCGCTGTCCAACAGCACCGGGAACGAAAAACCGGTCGCTTCGATAAAGCTGCTAACTGTGGCGGCGTCTTCCTGGGCGTTCACGGCCAATACCACCAGGCCATCGTCCTGGCGGGCTTCATAGTAGGCGTTGATGTCCGGCATTTCCGCTTTGCAGGGCGGGCACCAGGTCGCCCAAAAGTTCACCAGAACCACCTGTCCGGCGTAATCAGACAGGTTGGTTTCGCCGCCGCCCAGGGTGGGCAGGCTGAAATCGGGAGCAAGTTGGCCCATTTGCGCGGAACCGGTGGTGACGGCCGTTTCTGGTTCAACGTCTGGTTGCAGGCTCACCCACAACAGCCCCATCAGTCCCAAAAACAGTAACCCAATGGACCCGTAGGTCATCAGCCGGATTTGTTGGTCTTTTTTGTCTTGTTGTTGACGGTTATGATTTCTGCTTCGCATGTGGCTCATCGGTGAAATCTCCTCATTTTTATGTGCTTTCTTTAGACGCGACCAGACCCCCAAAAGTTACAGAATTCAGGGACAATTGCCGCCGACAATTTGCGCCCTGGTTCTCGTTTTCCGTAATCCGTATTCGGTAATCTGGAGGGCGCTGCCGCTGGTGAACACCAAACGTTTCTATTCAAACGTCAGAAACGCTTCACCGACCCAGCCTTCGTCGCCGGTCGCCGTGCGAATGTGCCGCCAGGTCAGACCATCTTGCACCTGGGGCGGCGTCGCCAACAGGCTGACCACGGCGCCTTCCGGCAAAATGGCGACTTCCGCGCCGCCGGGCGTGGCGCGCAGCGTCAGCCCCACGCCTCGCGTGCCGAAGACGATGGCCTGGGGATAGGCGGGCGTAGGCAGCGGCGTCGGTGTGGCCGCGAGCGCAGGCGGCGCGGCCAATATATCCGCCGGGTAAGCGTCCGGATCGTTAAAATGGGCGTAAGTCAGTCGAGAAATTTGCTCAAAAATCGGCGCGCTGATCTCCCATTCTAACCAGCCCGGCGAATAGAGCGCCAGGGCAATCAGATAATCGCGTTCCGGCCCAAACACGACGCCCACGTTGCCGTGCGTATCATCAATCCAACCGACTTTGTGGGCCATCACGACGCCATCGGGCAGGCCGCGTTCTAGCAGGCGAGCCAGATTATTTTCTTCCAGCAGGTGTAAGATTTCCTGACACTCGGTTTGGCTGAGCTGCGCGCCGTATGTTTCGCGCAGCAGGCCATCATCCGTTTCGGCGCATGCATAAATCATCTGGGTGATGGTCGCCAGGTCGCCGATGGTGGTCTGGCGATAAGGATCGGGGTGGGTGGTGCGGTCGGTGCGTTGGTTGGCGGGGGTGATATAGGTTTGCAAACGGCCGTCTGGCGGTTCCATGTCATAGGGCACGGCAATAAACGTGTTGTACAGTCCCAGTTCGCGCATTGCCTGCGTCAGCGCGTCCGCCCCGGCGAAGATGTCGCCGCCGCCTACCACATCGCGCAGCAGCAGATTGGCGGCGAAGTTGCTGGATACGGCCGTTGTCTGGGTAAGCAGTTTGGTTTGCTCCACGTCCGGCGGCCGGTCCAGGGCGCGAAACGTCTGTACCAGCAGCGGGATTTTGACCAGGCTCGTCCCGGCGATTGCCAGGTCGGGATCATGGCTGATCTGCTCACCGCTGCTCAGGTCCACGATGACGTAACTGCTGAGGCCGCTAAAATCGGCCAGGACGTCTTCAACGGCCGTTTGCAAATAATGAATGTCCGGCGGGGCAAAGACGACGGGTGGACTGGTTGGCGATGGCGGTGGCGTGGTTGGGGTGGTGGCTGGGGTGGTGGGTATGGCGGTCGGCGTGCTGGTTGGTTGGCTGGTGGCGGTGGGGGTGACGGCCGTTACCGTGACGCCACCAGCCGAGATTTCATTGGTATCTGGGCGGCAAGCCGCCAGGATGAAACTCAGACCCAATATGGTGAGCAATAAAATTGTCTTGTTTCGCATGGTTTCCTATCGTTTCCGTTTCCAGCCGGTAAGTTTAGCATGATTGCCTACGGCCGTCGCTGCCCGCTCACAATTCTCAGAAAGCCAAAACAACAATGCGCCAGACGCCATCCTCAAGGTAATTTGCACAGTAAGCTGAGTGTGTTACCCTGTAAAAACTAGAACAATTGTACAGATTTTTTCTCTTTACAAAGCAGTTGATTCTGCTATAATCCCTGCCCTAAATCAAAAGCTTACCGGTGACGGGCCGCTGGCAGCAGCGGTTTTCCCTTATATTGGGGGTAATGTATGACAATAAGAAAGCCTTATCTGGTGACAGCCGAAGGGCTTGTGAAATTGCAGAGAGAATTGGAACAGTTAACTACGGTCGGGAGAGAGGAAGTGGCCGACCGTTTGCAGCGTGCTTTTGACGACGGCCCCGACGATGACTTTATTGACAACGCGGAACTAGAAGCTGCCCGAAACGCTCAATCCTTCCTGGAAGGTCGCATTCAGGAAATCGAAGAAATCCTCAAGAATTATCAGGTAATTAAAGATGACAACGGCCCGCACGATTACGTTCGCGTGGGTGATTGGGTGACTGTGAGCGAAGTGGGTTACGACGAGGACGAACGTTATCATCTGGTAGGCGCAGCGGAAGCCGACCCCACGGAAGGGCGTATTTCCAATGAAAGCCCGTTAGGCGTGGCGCTTTTAGGCGCGAAGGTGAACGACATCGTGCGGATCAAGGCGCCGCGTGGCATCACCGAGTTTCGGGTGGTCAAAATCGAGTAACGTTTGTAAGCGCATCTACCGATTTTTTAGCCCGTGTCATACACGGGCTTTTTTTTGACTCAGGAGGACGACATGAGCTGGCAGCCGAACCATTTAGAGCAGCAGCGGTTAGAAAAATTGACGCGCCTGGAGGAAGCGGGTATTGAACCCTATCCGCTGCGCAGCGAGCGCACCCACACCACCACCGAGGCGCTGGCGGCGTTTGAAAGCAATCCCGAAACCGACATTACCGTCACGGTAGCCGGCCGTCTGGTGAGTATGCGCGACATGGGCAAGACGGTGTTTGCGCATATTGTGGATGGACACGGCCGTTTCCAACTTTTCCTCCGCCGCGAAGAAATCGGCGAAGAGTCCCACACCACGTTCCGCAAATTGCTCGATTTGGGCGATTTTGTGCAGGCTACCGGCGTTTTGTTCCGCACACAGGCGGGCGAAGTGAGTCTGCGCGTCTCGGCCTGGAAGCTGCTCAGCAAAGCCGTCAGCCCGCTGCCCGTCGTCAAAGAGCAAGAAGTAGATGGGCAAATCGTCCGCTACAGCGCCTTTGCCGATGTGGAAGAGCGCTACCGCCAGCGTTACGCCGATCTGGCTGTCAATCCCGATGTGCGCAACGTTTTCCGTGCCCGCGCCAAAACCATCAGCGCCATGCGCCGCTTTCTGGACGACCACGATTTTCTGGAAGTGGAGACCCCGATTTTGCAGCCTTTGTACGGTGGGGCGGCGGCACGGCCGTTTACCACCCATCACAATCAGCTTAAACAAGACCTCTACCTGCGCATCTCTTTCGAGTTGTATCTCAAACGGCTGCTCGTTGGTGGCTACGAGCGTGTGTATGAAATCGGCCGTGATTTTCGCAACGAGGGCGTCAGCTTCAAACACAATCCCGAATTCACCCAGATGGAATTTTACGCCGCCTATTGGGACTACAACGACGTGATGGATTTCACCGAGCGGATGCTGGCCTACGTGGCCCAGAGCGTCCTGGGTACAACCACCATCACCTATCAGGGGCATACCATCAGTCTGGCCCCGCCCTGGAACCGCATCCCCATGCGCGAAGCCATCGCGGAATTCACCGGCATAGATTATGTGGATTACCCGGAAGCCGACTCGTTGGCGAAAGCAATTCAACAGATGGGCAAAGCGCGGGGCGTGGCGACGCAAACGCCGCCGGGCGCGAGTTGGGGCAAATTGATTGATGGCCTGCTGGGCGATTTTGTCGAGCCGAACCTGATTCAGCCGACCTTCATCACCCAATACCCCCGCGACATTTCGCCGCTGGCGAAAGGCATCCCCGGCGACCCGCTGCACGTGGAGCGCTTTGAGTATTTCATCGCCGGCATGGAGATGGGCAACGCCTTCACCGAGCTAAACGACCCGCTGGAACAGCAGCGCCGCTTTGAAGCGCTGCAAGAGATGTATGCCAAAGACGACGAGGAAATAAACCCGATTGACGAGGATTACCTGCGGGCGATGCGCTATGGGATGCCGCCCAACGGCGGTTTTGGCACCGGCGTAGACCGCATCACCATGCTGCTCACCGACGAACCGACCATCCGCGAGGTGCTGCTCTTCCCCCATTTGCGGGAACGGGATTGATCCGTTTTCCGTAAGCCGTATTCCGTTTTCCGTGTTCGGCTTACGGAATACGGTTCACGGAATACGGCTCACGGAATACGGCTTACGGAATACGGCCCACGGATCACACTCCACACGACCATCCCACAGGCCGCCAGGACAGGGCCGAGGGCGGCCCAGGCGGCCAGTTCACGAGTCCAACGGCCGTGCCACGCCGCCGGCCAGACATTAGTCAGGGGGATGAGGGTGAGGATGAGCAGGATAACGGCCGTACCCAGCCATTTGCGCCCCCGCACAAACTCCCGGCCCCACGTCGTCTGCGCCGCCGCCACCAGCCCCAGCGTCACAAAACCCAGCAGCAGCCAGTGCAGGTAAGAAATCCGCAGATTGGCGCGCTCGCTCCACAAAGCGATGGTCGGAATGGTGATCGCCAGCGTTGCCGTGGCCTTGAGCGCCAGAAAAGCCAGCGCCACCCGCCACTCGCTGCCTGCTACCCGCCACAAAACCACCACACTGATCCACAGGCCCAATCCCACCAGCAGCCCACCAGCGCTGCCAATCAGCCGCGCCACCGGCGGCAGTAAATTCACCGGAATCCCCAACAGGAAGAGAACCGGCAGACCCATAATCAGCAGCGATTCGCTTTTGGCCGCCCAGGGGTGGCGGGCAGCGGTGGGATTGGTCGCGTAGGCCAGTCCCAACACGGCCAGCACAAACCAGCCTTCGGCGAACAAATCCAGAAACAGGTGAGTAAGGGCGGCGGAAAGCAGAGGCGAACTGAGATTGAAAACGGCCGTTACCGCCACCCCCCACGCCCCCAACGACGCCAGCGCCAGAAAAGCCAGCGCCCCATCCCACAAACGCAGCGGCCCATTGCGCGCCGCACCTTTTGTCGCCTGCCGGTAGGCCAGGATGAAGGCGTACCAGGCCAGCATGTTGAAGCTGGCGAGAATGGTGGAAACAGGCAGGCGCACATCGCCGAATTGCGCCGGGCGGTAGCCGTAGAGCAAGAAAGCGACGTAAGCGGCCAACGCCAGCAGCAGCGTGCTTCCGATGATGGTGCGGAAGCGGGCGTGCAAGGTGGGGGGAAACGGCCGTGCCGTCAACGTCGGCAGCCAGGCGGCCATCAAGCCCATCAGGGCGGGCGTCACCCAGCCAAAGTACATCAGGTGGGAATGGGCGTGGCGGACGTTGCTGTATTGCAGTCCCCACGGAAAGCCATGCAGCAGCCCAAAGCGCATCAGCGCCCCGGTGCTGCCCGCCAGAATGAACAAACCCAGGGCGCTGAGCCAGGTCCAGCGCCAGGCGGAAGAAGCAGAATCAGTCATAGGGAGAAGGAGTCAACAGTTAACAACTAACAGTTAACTGTTAACTGTTAACTGTTAGTTGTTCTTCAGCATGAGG
>CALFEW010000437.1 GCA_937958365.1 uncultured Chloroflexota bacterium
ACCGACCAGCGCGGTGCGGCGCGAGCCAATGAAGCCAATGGCCCCAATCAGGGCGGATCGGCTTGCGACATTGGAGCCTTTGAATTGGCCTCTCAGACGCCGATGGCCGTTTCCCTACAATCTATCACGGCTCAGGCCAGAACCAGTGGGTGGATAACGGCCGTAACCGCCGTCGGTTTGTTGGCTCTGGCGAGTGGTGGCTGGTTGTTACGGCCGTCACGCCAGCGCAAGCCAAACGGTTAATTTACCGCCGCGCATAAACAACAAAAAAGGGCGCAAATCATGTTTGATTTGCGCCCTTTTGATTATCTGCTAACAACCAGGCGTCCTAACGAATCTCTGGCCGGGGAATCGGCACAATGAATTGGCCGCCATTCGCTCGATATGCTTCCTGCTGCTTCATGATTTCCGTGGCGAAGTTCCAGGCCAGCAGCAGCACGTAATCCGGTTGGTCTTCCAGCAGTTTAGCCGGTGGGAAAATCTCGAAATGGTTGGCGCCCATGAAACGGCCGTGTTTGTACGGGTTCAGGTCTACCACATACTCCACCAGCGCCTTATCAATGCCGCAGTAGGCCAGCAGCGTCGTCGCCTTGGCCGCCGCGCCATACCCCACAATCGAGCAGCCATCCTGCTTCAGGCCATTCATCAACTGCATCAACTGCGTTTTGACGTCGCCAATGCGGCCGGCAAAATCCAGGTAAAAGTCAATCTGGTCTACCTGGCGTTCCTTTTCCTGGGCCAGCAGGCGGATGACAGATTCTTGCGGCCGTTCCATCGGCTCCACAAACAGGCGCAGCGACCCGCCATGAATGGCTACCTGCTTCACCGCGTTCAGATACAACCCATGCCGCCGAAACAACCTGTCCAACGCCGTCACCGAAAAATAGCAGAGGTGCTGGTGATAAATGGTGTCAAACTCGCAGTGATCCACCAAATCCACGACGTAGGGCGCTTCAATGACGGCCATGCCGTCGTCTTTGAGGATGGTGCGAATGCCGGTCACAAAGCCGTTCAGGTCCGGCACGTGGGCCAGGACGTTGTTCGCCAGAAAGATGTCGGCCGCCCGGCCTTCAGCGCGAAGCTGCGCCGCCAATTCTTGTCCGAAAAACGTGACCATCGTTGGAATCCCGGCGTCTATGGCGGCCTGAGCCGGCGCTTTGGCCGGGTCTATGCCCTGCACAGGAATACCGGCCTGGGCAAAATTTTTCAGCATGTAGCCATCATTGCTGGCGGCTTCTATCACCAGGCTGGTCTCATTCAGGCTGCGCTCAGCCATGATGTCCTCAGCGCTGCCGGCAAAATGGCGCAGCAAAGAAGGCGACACGGACGAAAAATAAGGGTATTCGGCAAAGAAGAGAATCTCCGGATCGATGGTTTCCCGGATTTGCGCCAGGGCGCAATCTTCGCAAAAAACCAGCGTTAAGGGGGCCATCAACTCCGGCTCGTCGAGCTGGTCTTTGCGGAGCAGGCGGTCGGCCAGTGGCGTCAGGCCAAACTCGACGATGGTGTGTAAACGGGTAGAGCCGCAGGCCCGGCAAGTGGTTTCGTTTGTGTGAATCATCATCATTGCCTACAGCGCCGGGTCTGGCTGCCGCCAGCGCAAGGTGTCGCTCAGACGGCCGGATTCCATGAGTGATTTGATGTGCTTGAGGCGACGGTAACGCGGGCCTTCAAACTCTTCCAGTTCCAGGCCAACTTTCTGGTAGGCGGCGTACAACTCTTCCGCGCCTTTTTTGGCCGTCCATTGGGGTTGGTAGCCGGGCAAGGTGTTGACGATTTTGTCGCAGTTGACGCGATAGTTGCGTTTATCGGCGCTGGCGCCTTCGGCAAATTCGACGCGGCTGCCGGGGATGGTTTCGGCGACGATTTGGGCGATCTGGCGAATCTGGTAGTTTTCGCTGGAACGGCCGACGTTGAAGGCTTCGTTGTGGATGAGTTCGCGGGGGGCTTCCATCGCTGCCATAAATGCGCGGGACATATCGCTGATGTGGACGATGGGCCGCCAGGGCGTGCCGTCGCTTTTCAGGTAAACCAGGCCGGTGGTGAAGGCCCAGGCCGCCAGGTTGTTCAGCACCAGGTCAAAACGCAGGCGGGCAGAAACGCCGTAGGCGGTGCCGCTGCGCAGAAACGTGGGGCTGAAGTTGTCGTCGGCCAGTTTGGCGACGTCTTGTTCAACCATGACTTTGGAACGGCCGTAAGGCGTGACCGGATTAAACGCCGACGTCTCATCCAACCAGTCGTTCACGCCCGCGCCATAATTGCTGCACGAAGAGGAGAAAATGAAGCGTTGAACGCCCATTTTCTTGGCCATCTCCGCCAGGCGAACGGAGGCGCGGTGATTGATGTCGTAGGTAAGTTCGGGATTTAAATCACCCAAAGGATCGTTGGAAAGGCCGGCCAGGTGAATGATGGCATCGAAACCTTCCAGATCGGCCATTTCCACGTCACGGACATCTTTGTTGATTTCGAGAAAGTCGCGTTTTGTGTCTTCGCCGAAGGTTGAACCTTCATATAAATTGGTGTCCAGGCCCACAACTTCATGATTTGCTGCGATCAACATGGGCATCATCACTGTGCCCACGTAGCCATTATGACCGGTAACTAATACGCGCATATGTCACTTCCTATTTTTTGGAGTTATATTCTGACAGATAAGGTTCAAAACGTTTGCAGTTTAAGGGAGAGGACGCAGTATTTCTCGCGCTCAATTTTAAATCTGCAAAGTCAGTGAAGATTGATAGTTGCTAATAAACATGGGCATGGTTCATCCAGCATAAAACTTTCTTTACAAATGTAATTTGAACTGTCATGCTGAGCGGAGTCTTCGGAGCGAAGCATCCCGCCCTCACCAGAGGAACGGGATGCTTCGGAGGACCTCAGCATGACACGTTTTCTTGTAAGATTTGTAAAGCACATTTGGCTTGAAATGAATCATGCCAAAACATGAAAGCGCACAAAAGTCATCAACTCTTTTATGCGCTTCGGAGATTAATCCCAGACTTTCCAGGGTGGGTTTTTACTTTGCCACAGCGTTTCTAAAATGTGTTTTTCGCGCAGGGTGTCCATACATTGCCAGAAGGATTCGTGCTTGTAAGCCATCAACTGCCCTTCTTGCGCCAGACGCGAGAGGGGTTCTTGCTCGAACATGATGTCGTCGCCGTCAATATATTCGAAAACTTCCGGTTCCAGGACAAAAAACGCGCCGTTGATCCAGCCTTCAGCCGTTTGCGGCTTTTCCTCGAAGCTGACGATTCTGTCGCCGTCAAATTCCAGGTGTCCATAGCGCGCGGGGGGACGAACGGCCGTCATCGTCGCCAGCTTGCCATGGGCACGGTGAAACGCCAACAACTGGTGCAGGTT
>CALFEW010000438.1 GCA_937958365.1 uncultured Chloroflexota bacterium
TGGGAGATTGGACAAATCTTGCAACCTTTGAGGAGGTCTTATGCCTGCGAAAAAGGCCCAGATATACCAGTTCAAAATCACCCTGAAAGGCATTCGTCCACCTATCTGGCGGCGCTTTCAGGTGAACAGCCACATCACCTTCTTCGATTTGCACACCATCATTCAGGACGTGATGGGCTGGGAGAATTACCACTTGTTCCAATACTTCATCGGCGGTTACAACATCTCCGACGCAGTGACGATTCAGGAATCCGGCTTTGGCGATGCGGTAGCCGAAAAAACCTGGGTAGACAAGCTTCTCCAGTCCGAAGGGCAAAAATTCACCTACGAATATGATTTTGGCGACAGTTGGGAACACGAGCTGCTGCTGGAAAAAATATTACCGCCGGAAGATGGCGCAACGTACCCACGGGTGATCAAGGGGAAACGCGCCTGCCCGCCGGAAGATTGCGGCGGCGTTTGGGGCTACCAGGAACTGCTGGAGCTTCTGCAAGACCCGAAAAGCGCCGAAAGCGAGGAAAACGCCGAAATCTTGGACTGGCTAGGTGATGATTTCGACCCGGAGGAATTTGATCAGGCCGCCATTAACGAGCAACTGATACAACGAGCAAAAAGGAAGTAACACGGCCGTTCACTTCATCACTATCTGGAAAATCTCCAACTCGCCCTTCCCTTTCACCGGAGTACATCCCTTCGCTTCCGCCTGCCAGAGATTGGCAACCTGCTGATAGGCCGCATGGCTTAGATTAATTGTGCCTGGCTCCCCCTGGGTCTCAATACGCTGCGCTGTGTTAACCGTATCCCCCCACAAATCAAACGAATACTGCCGGTGGCCGACAATGCCGGCAATGACCGGCCCGATGTGAATGCCCACGCGCACCTGCCAACCGGCCGGCAGCTTCGGGGCGGCGGCGATCATTTTCAGACCGGCGCGCACACAACTGGCAACCGGATTGTCTAGCCCGTTCAACAAACCGGCCGTCGCCATAAACGCATCACCCACCGTCTTGATTTTTTGCAGGTCATAAGCAAAGGTGATTCGTTCATACGCCTCTACCAAAGCCTGTAAATTTGTCAGAACCTCTTCGGGGGTGTGCGTTTCGCAGTAGGGAGTAAACCCCACCACATCAGCAAACAAAACGGCCACGTTCTGGTAAAGGCGCGGCTGCACGCGGTCGGTGGCTTTCAGTTCGGCCACGATGGCATTGGGCAAAATCACGTGCAGCAGCTCGTCTGCCCGGCGCTTCTCCGCTTCGATTTGCTGCAAATGATGTTTTTCCCGGTCGCGTAACCGCTTTCTTTCCAGACAGGTCTCGATACGCGCCTGCAAAAGCACCCGCTCAAAGGGTTTGGGCAGGTAATCTTCAGCGCCGAGTTTGATGCCTTTGACAATGCTGTCCATGTCGTCCAGGGCAGAAATGACGAGTACGGGGATGTCGCGCAAGTCGGGATCGGCTTTGAGGTGGGCCAGAACCTCGAAGCCGTTCATTTCCGGCATCATGATGTCCAGCAAGATGAGGTCTGGCGGGGCGGCTTTGGCGGAAGAAAGGGCGATACGGCCGTTCTTCGCCGGCCGCACAGTGAATCCCATGTGGTTTAGAATTTGCGCCAACAAACGCAAATTCAATGGATTGTCATCCACAATCAGGACATTGCTGGGTTCTTCGTCGCTCATGTTCTCCACGATGCCGGCGTCTGGCGCAGGGAACGCCGGACGCCCGACTTTTTTATTTCAGATACCCATCGAACCAGCGCAAGATGTGGTTCAGACGGGCAATGCGGCGGTCGGTACGGCCGTTGCGGCTCAACTCGTGTCCTTCATCCGGGAACAAAATCAGTTCCGTCGCCACGCCCAGCAGCTTCAAGGCCACAAACACCTGCTCGCCCTGCTCCGGCGGGCAGCGCTTGTCTTGTTCGCTGTGAATAATCAGCGTGGGCGTGCGGGCATTGCCGATGGCGCTCATGGGCGATTGCTGCCAATAGGCGGCAAACGCTTCCCAGGGCGGCGCATCCATCCCGACGAGGCTTTCAGCGCGACGGCCGTTCAAATCGCTGCCGCCATAAAAGCTGAGAAGGTTGCTCACCACCCGCTGGGCCACGGCCGCTTTAAATCGCTGTGTTCGGCCAATGATCAACGTCGTCATGTAGCCGCCGTAGCTGCCGCCGGTGACGCCCATGCGGGTTGGGTCCACGTAAGGCTGCGCCGCCATAAAGTCGGTCCAGGCCATCACGTCCTCATAGTCCACCGTGCCCCACTGCCCGGCAATGGCCGCCAGATGGTCTTCGCCATACCCTTGCCCGCCGCGTGGATTGCTCCAGTAAACGACGTAATCCTGGGCAGCCAGATAGTAAAATTCGTGCATAAAGGCACGGCCGTATTGTCCCATCGGCCCGCCATGAATTTCCAAAATGGAGGGATATTGGCGCGTTGGGTCAAAATCTGGCGGGAAGGTGATCCAGCCGTGTAATTTGTAGCCGTCGGCGGCGGTAAACCAGACCTCTTCGGTGTGGCCCAGGTCCACGTCGGCCAGCCAGTCGGCGTTCAGGTCGGCCAGCAGGCGCGTTTCGCCATCGGCCATCTCGCGCAGCCAGATTTCGCCGGGTTTGTCCAGCGCGCCCCAGAGGTAGGCCAACCGGCCGTGCGCCGCGTCCAGCGAAAACGCGCCCACCAATCCCGACCCGTCTATGACCGGGACCGGCGGCTGTCCATCGGCGGCCAGGCGCAGCAGCGGCTGGTCGCCGGTTTGCGTGGCGACGCTGTAAACGGCCTGCCCATCCGCCGTCCAGGTGGGCGGCGTAGAGGGT
>CALFEW010000439.1 GCA_937958365.1 uncultured Chloroflexota bacterium
CAGGTGAGAATGGTGGTGACGAGCAGGATGAGGCCGCTTTTGAGGCTGGTGAGGCTGTTCAGGCCTACGAGCAGATCGTCCATGCGGCTAACCCAGGTTTCGGTGTTCAGACGGCCGATGCGCGAGAAAACGGCCGTTGCCATTCTGCGGGCCAACGGCCGTTGGTTGGCGGCGATGACCAGAATGATGACGGCCGTTGTCGTTAGAATGCCGACAAACAGGGCCGTCTCCTGTACCTGCACCGGCACAACTTCCACGGAAGCCAGGGTAAATGGCAGCAAAATGACCATGAACAGCATGTCCAAGATGCGGGTGACGACCACCGTGGACAGCCCGCGGGAAATTGTCACCGGTGGCACGCTGCCGATTAAAACCGCCTGGGCTACATCGCCCAGCCGCAGCGGCAGGAAATTATTGACCAGGTAGCCGATGTTTTGGATGTGGAAGGTAGAGGCCAGGCCAATGTCGTTGTTGAGCATAAAACGCCAGCGCACGGCGCGGACGAAGAGGAAGAGGAGGATGCCAACGGCCGTTAACCCCAGATACCCCCAACGCGCCGTCTCCAACGCGACCAGTATTTCGGCCGGTTCAATAAAAAAGAAGATGGCGGCCAAACAGACGAGACTCACCACCATGCCCAGCCAGAATTGGCCTTTTTGTTTTCGTTTTGTATCCATAGCGGCGGGATTATACCTGACAAGGTGACAAGGTTTATAAAAGATTGGGCCAATCTCAAAGATTGGTCCAATCTTCAAAGGCTGGCTTGCCCTTGTTAGAAGGCAGGCGTTATAATCCAGGCAACACAGACAAAGAGTTTCGCGGGGTTCATATGAGGCACAACATGCAAGATAAAATCATTCACGTAGCCAAGTGGCCTTACAAAGATCCGCCAGCGGAAGAAGCGCTGCGCCAGCTTATGCTGGATGAGAACCTGGAACCATACCGCTGGACGAATGATCCGGGCGACTATTACGATGCCCATGTCCATAATTACCACAAGGTGATCTACGTCGTATCCGGGTCTATCACCTTTGGTTTTCCTGTGGTGGACGCACCCACAACCCTGCGAGCCGGCGACCGGCTGGATTTGCCGGCGGGCGTGCGCCACAATGCGGCCGTTGGCCCGGAAGGCGTGGTGTGTCTGGAAGCACGAAAATAGAGATTGAAGATTGCAAGTCTCTTATACCCGTAAACCGAAGTCCGTATACCGTATTCCGTATTCCGATGGTGTTTACCAGAAGCAGCGCCCTACGGATTACCGAATACGGATACTAATGACACAACGTGCAACGTTGAACAGCTTCAATCCGCAATCCGAAATCCGCAATCCGCAATTTTCACTGGAGTAAAGCAATGGAATACGTTCGATTAGGGCAGACTGGACTGAAGGTTTCGCGTATTTGCCTGGGCATGATGACGTATGGCACGCCGCAATGGCGGGATTGGGTGTTGGATGAGGCGGCGGCACGGCCGTTTGTCCAACGCGCTCTGGAAGCCGGTATCAACTTCTTCGACACAGCCGACATGTATTCGCTGGGCGTCACCGAAGAAATTACCGGTCGGCTGCTCCAAGAGATGGTTAACCGTGATGAAGTGGTGGTAGCGACGAAAGTCTATTTCCCCATAGGCAAGGGGCCAAACGGTGGTGGATTGTCACGCAAACACATCATGGAGGCCATAGACAATTCCCTACGCCGCCTGGGCATGGAGTACGTGGATCTGTACCAGATTCACCGCTGGGACTACAACACGCCTATTGAGGAAACGATGGAAGCGCTGCACGACGTGGTAAAGGCGGGCAAGGCGCGTTACATCGGGGCTTCCAGTATGTTTGCCTGGCAGTTGGCGAAGGCGCAGTATACGGCCGTATTGCACGGTTGGACACGCTTCGTCGCCATGCAGAACCATTACAACCTGGTCTACCGTGAGGAAGAGCGGGAAATGATCCCGTTCTGCCAGGACCAGGGCGTGGGCATCATTCCCTGGAGTCCGCTGGCGCGGGGCTTTCTGGCCGGCAACCGGCGCGTGAAGGGAGAAGGCCCAACCCTACGGGCGAAAAGCGACGACTACGCCCAGAGTATGTACTACACCGACGCCGATTTTGCCGTTTTGGACCAGACGATAGCTCTGGCCGAAAAGCGGGGCGTCAGACCGGCGCAGATTGCCCTGGCCTGGCTGCTGCACAAACCGGGCGTTGCCGCGCCCATCATCGGCGCAAGCAAGCTGTACCAGCTCGATGAAGCGTTGGCGGCGGCGGAAATTATCCTGTCCGATGAAGAAATCAAGCTGCTTGAAGCGCCTTACCAGCCCCATGCCGTCTTAGGGCACGGGTAGTTTTGGACGCCCGGTGGCTTAAGTTGCCTTCCTCGCGGTGACGTACCAGTTATGCGGCACACCAGGCATCGTGGTTGGCAAAATGGGAAAAGGCCAACGGCCGTAATGCGCATCATCTGCTCCGGCCTGCGTCAGAGTGACTTGCCAGCCGCGCACGGCCAGAAACGCCACCGGATCATCCATGACGCCAATCCAGGGAGCGCCAGAACTGGCCTGCATTTCAATCCATTTTCGCGTGATCGGCGAGGTCAGCATGGCGCTGTTGATAATGTCAAATCCCAGCCAGCTTCCTGGCGCGGCCAGGCTCGTCACGGCGTCCAGTATTTGGGTGATGGTTTCATTGGCGAGATAAAAGAGAAAGCCCTCCAGCAGCCAGACCGCCGGCGCGTTTGTATCGAAACCCGCGCCGATGAGCGCTTCTTGCCAGGGTAGGGCCAGATCCGCGCCAATGACGTGCCGCTCACAGTGCGGTTGCCCGCCGGCAGAGTTGAGAATTTGCCCTTTTTCCTCTAAAACTGAAGGTTGATCTAACTCGAAGACTCTGGTTCCTTCCGGCCAGATCAGCCGAAAGGCGCGTGTATCCAGTCCTGCCGCCAATAAAACGACTTGCTGAACGCCTTCCTGCGTTGTGCTGCGTTGTAGAAAATCGTCGAAATAGCGGGTTCGGATGACGATTGGAATCACGCTGTCATCCGAGCGCTGCTCAATCCACGCTGCCCCCGCCGGCCCTGCCAGAGCCGCGGCCCAGGGATCATGGAACAAACGGCCGTCACGCCTACTTTCTCGCGCCCGCACACTGGCCGTCCAGCGGGCAGTTGATCCCAGCAATTGATTTGAAATGGTTGTTTCCATCAGGCCCAAACCTCCCTTCTTTACTACTTGTTGGTGTGTTTCGTTTTGGGATGTGCCGACGGCCGTTGCCGCCTAACATTGACTCCCAATCCTTCTCTAAACGACGAATACCTTCACGGCAAGGCGTTTGCTAAAGCCATCATTACCTTTGCACTTTTAAGAGATGG
>CALFEW010000440.1 GCA_937958365.1 uncultured Chloroflexota bacterium
GCGCGGATTTGACGGTGGAAGGGGTGGTGGCGAATAACGGCCGTTTCCAACAAACACAAGCCGCCCCCAACGCCACCACAACTTCCTTCCTGCACATCCAAAACGCCGCCGGGGACACTGATAAATACTTCGGCCTGGACATCACGCCTGTGGGCGACATGGGCAGCACCGTCGTCACCATTTGGGGCGGTCAGACGTGCGGCACGGATGGCACACTGAGCGACGGTGTGCAGCGCTGCTACGACATCACGCCCGGCACGTCAAGAAATGCGACCGTGCGCTTCTACTACCGGGCTGCTGAAGCCAACGGCAATGCCGCGCCCACTGTGTTCCATTACGCGGGCGGCTGGCAGCCAGAAAGTGGCATCAGCCGGGGCGGCAGCGGCGACGGGCTGTGGGTGCAGGCGACGGGTGTAGATGCCTACTCCCCGTTTGCCCTGGCGGATGAAACGCCAACGGCCGTTTCCCTCACCGGCGCAGCAGCCAGCCCAACGACACCCGCCTGGTGGCTGCTGCTGGCGCTGCTGCCGGTCAGTATGGTCAGTCTGGTGCTATACCGGCGCAAGACTGGCTAATTACACGGTCAGCCGGTCAGTAGAAAACACACAGAATGCCCTCCCCCGACATGTCAGGGGAGGGCATTCTGTGTGCTGCCTGGACAGAGGATGAAATCCAAACATTGGTTTTTTGAACTGATCACCCGCAGGCTTACAATTAGGTGGTAGAAGGTCAGACTTGGAAGTCAAGCCTGACCTCAGTCTGGCGAAAATCAAGTTGCAATCGAGTTGTAGCCGCGATTTCTTATCGCGCCTGACGGGGTAAGGATACCCCGGCTACTAGCTTGCAATCGAGTGCAGGGGCGAGTCGGTGGCTCCCCCTACCAAAGAGAAATTCAAAAACGCCAGTCTACAGTAGGAGAAATGATGAAAATCACTGTTATTGGTGGCGGTTCAACGTATACACCCGAGTTCGTCAGCGGTTTGCTCGCCAGAGTAAATTCGCTCCCGCTCCAAGAACTCTGGTTGATGGACATTGACAAGGAGCGACTAGCAATTGTCGGCGGCTTCACGCAACGAATGGTCAAAGCCAAAGGTGATCCTTTCAAAGTGGTGCTTTCGCACAACCAACACGAAGCCATTGCTGGCGCCGCCTATGTGATCACGCAGTTACGGGTGGGCATGATGCCCGCGCGTCGTGGCGATGAATATCTTGGTTTGCGGCATGGACTCATCGGCCAGGAAACAACAGGCATTGGCGGCATGGCCAAAGCATTAAGAACCATCCCCATCATTCTCAGCATCGCCAATGATATGCGCGATTCTGCACCTGACGCACTGCTGGTCAACTTTACCAATCCTGCGGGGATTGTTACCGAAGCGTTGAACCGTTATGCGCCTGATATTCATACTGTCGGGGTGTGCAATGTGGGCATCACGGCAAAAATGAGACTTTTAGAGAGCCTGGAAAAGATAAAAGGCGTGATCATTCATGAAAACCGCGCCCTGCTGAACACACTTGGACTCAATCACCTTACCTGGCACCGAGGCTTCACCGTGGACGGCGTGGAGATGTGGCCGCAAGTCTTCTCAGCATTCATCGCCGAATTAAAAACCGAAGAGCATCCTGAATGGGATGTTCAGACGATTGAATCGCTTGGTATGATTCCCAATTATTACTTGCAATATTTTTACTACACGAAGAAAAAGCTGGAAGCGCAAAAGAATTGGCCCCCGTCACGAGCTGAGGAGGTTTTGGGTATTGAGCAAGAGTTACTACGCGAATATGCCGATCCCGCCTTGACCGAGCCGCCGGCTGACCTGATGAAACGCGGCGGCGCCTATTATTCCACGCTGGCTACACAGTTGATTGACTCGCATTACAACGACCTGGGAAAAGTTGAAGTCGTGAACGTCCGTAACGATGGCGCAGTTAAGGAATGGGCGCCCGACTGGGTGTTGGAGATGCCGGCTGTCGTGGACAGGACAGGAATTCATCCGCTGCCCGCAAAACCATTGCCTGCCGTTTGCTTTGGGCTTATTGCCCAGGTCAAAATGTATGAACTCCTGACTGTGGAAACGGCCGTACACGGTGACAAAAATGCCATGTATCAGGCGCTGCTCGCCCATCCGCTTGGTCCCGATGCCGACAAAGTGCAGGCCGTTATGGATGATATGCTTGAAACGAACCGTGAATGGCTGCCCCAATTTTTTGGATAAACACGACACGACTTTAAGCGCTGGTAGGGCATTAACTCGGCGTTTGGGGAGATTGGAAGCGTCATGAAATACTTTTTGGGCTTCGACGTTGGCTCATCAAAAACCCATGCCCTGATTGCCGATGAAACCGGACATTGCCTGGGGTTTGGACAGGCGGGAAGTGGCAATCATCAGAACGTTGGGTACGCTGGACTGGAGCATGTTTTGCGCGAATCTTTTGCACAGGCGCGCGCAATGGCCGGCGTCGCCGCAAATCAGATTGCGGGCGCGGGATTAGGTGTTGCGGGTTACGAC
>CALFEW010000441.1 GCA_937958365.1 uncultured Chloroflexota bacterium
TGCGGCGCGGGCCGTGGGCGGCCAGCGCCGGCGCGCTGGAGCGCTTCCGCCATCTCAACCCCGGCTTTGCCCACCACCTGGCCCGAGACGGCCGTTTGCTCCACGCCAGCCCCGCTTTCGAGCCTGGGCCACTGCCCATACTAGACGCCCACGAAACGTACGGCCGTCTGGTGACGCAAGCGCTCAGCGCCGCCAACGCCCTGCTGCCGGAACTGCTGGAACCGGACACCGCCGCCCTACGCCACGCCGCGCTGCGCCGTCTGGCGCGGCAGTTGTGGCGCAAACCGATTCCGCAAGATGAAACGGCCGTCTACACTTATGCCCGCGTCCAACACGTGCTTGGCCCCAAAATCGCCCAACTGCCCGCCGCCCACGCCTGGAGCAATACCACCATCCCGGCCGTCACTGCCCCTTTCTTGCCCGGACTGCAAGCCCTATACCAGCAAGGTCCCAACATCGTCATGGTGCTGGCGAATCTTGGCCCGCAGCACGTCCGCGACACCAACTGGCGGCAGCTCAGCGACCGGCTGGCCGACGAATGCCAGGGATTGGTGGTGACAACGGCCGTGCAGCTCAGCCTCAGTCTGGTCTATGACAACCCGGTGGGATTGGTACTCAAAAATTACCAGCACAGTTGGGGCATGAATCCCCTGGCCGACCTGACCACTTCCCGCCGCCAGATCATGCGCCAGGCGGCCACCCTTCCCGCCAGCATCGAGATCACCGAACTGTCCTCAGCCTATCTCACCCAGGACGACAGTTATCTGCACACCATCATCCACGACTATCAAAACCGCCTGCTCAACGTGCAACTCGAACACGAACTGCTGCGCCGCTTCGACTACACGCCCCAATTCATCCCGCCCACACCCCTGCCCCACCGCGATGCGCCGCCCCACCAGCGCATCGCCGCCATCCGCCAGCACCTCGCCTGGTGGTCCGATTTTTACCTCGACCAGATGAACCGGGCCGAAGCATGACACGTCCGGCCTACCAACATGGGCTGCGACTGTTTACCCTGGCGCTGATTCTCACCTTCATCCAGCCCGCGCCACTGCTTGTCACCGCCGGCCCGCCACAAACCGTGATCACCCATCATCCCATCCTGGGCGTCCACACCCGCCTCACCGACGAGGTGGAAGAGTGGAAAATTAAACATGCGCTGGAACTGGTTCGGGAGATGGGCGCGCCCTGGATTGTGGAATTTTTCCCCTGGGCCTATTACGCCGCCGCAGACGGCAGTTATGCCTGGGGCCACCCGGACATGGTCGTCAGCCACGCCGCCGCCCAGGGGCTAACGGTCATCGCCCGATTGGGCCTGACGCCGGAATGGGCCAGACCGCCGGACACGCCGCTTACTTACCTGGACGAATCGGCCTACGACGATTTTGCCGCTTACGCCGCCGCCTTTGCGGCGCGATACGAGGGCCGGGTAACGGCCGTCATCGTCGGCAACGAACCCAATCTCAGCTACGAATGGGGCTATCGCACGACCAGCCCGGCCGATTACGTGGCGCTGTTAGCGAAGGTGTATACGGCCGTTAAAAGCGCCAACCCCGACATGCTGGTGCTGGCCGGGGCGCTGGCCCCCACACTGGAACCGGCCGGTTCCCCCTGGGGCCTCAACGACCTGACCTACCTGCAAGGCATGTACGACGCCGGCGCCGCCGCCTATTTCGACGGGCTGGCCGTACACGCCTACGGCCTCACCTTCCCACCCGACGCTGAGCCAGGAGCCGACATCCTCAACTTTCGCCGCGTGGAACTGGTGCGCCAGGTGATGGTAAACAACGGCGACGCCGCCAAATTCATCTACATCACCGAAACCGGCTGGAACGATCATCCCCGCTGGACGCTGGCCGTGCGCCCGGCGCAGCGCATCCAATACACCCTCGACGCCCTGAACTACGCCGAAGCCAACTGGCCTTTTGTGCAAATGATGGCGATTTGGGCCTTCCGCTTCCCCGCGCCACAAAAAAGCTACATGGATTATTACACCCTGGTCACCCCGGAATTTGTCAGGAAGCCAATTTATGATGCGCTGCAAACGTTTGCCCAAGAGTAAGAAATGTCACCACATAGGCACGGAGTTTGTGAAAAAAAACCTCCGTGTCCTCCGCGTCTCAGTGGTGATTCCTCTTCTCTTCTTTTTGTTCGCGGCGTGCAACGGCCGTGCCTCCGCCTGGCCGCGTATTCAGCAAGAAGGGGTGCTGCGCGTGGGGCTGGACCCCACCTATCCGCCGTTTGAGGTGGATGCGGGTGGCGAACTTACCGGGCTTGATGTGGACCTGGCGCGGGCCATTGGCGCGGATTTGGGGCTGGAGGTGGCTTTTAGCTATTTCGGTTACGATGGCCTGTACGACGCGCTGGCGACCGGGCAGGTAGACGTGCTGCTCTCCGCGCTGGTGGTGGACCCTCTGCGCACAAAGGATTTTGCCTACAGTGAACCGTACTTCAACGCCGGGCAGATTTTGCTTGTGCCGGCGGGCGAAACGGCCGTCTCCGCCATGCCCGACCTCGCCAACCGCATTCTGGCGGTGGAATTGGGCGCGCAAAGCCACGTCGAAGCGCTGGAATGGAGCCGCAAACTGGCCGGGCTGACGGTGCTGCCCTTCACCACGCCGGAAGAAGCGTTAACGGCCGTTCTGGAAGGCCAGGCCGACGCCGCGCTCATAGATGGGGTCAACGGCCGTCTCTTTCTGCGCGACACTCCCGGCCTCACCCACACCACCGACCCCATCACCGTAGAACCGTACGCCCTGGTCACACGTATAGAAGACGGCGAGCTGCTGGACCAGCTCAACGACAGCCTGGAACGCTTACAAGCGTCCGGCGAACTCAGGTCCATCATCACCAACTGGCTGGGAGAGTGATCGTGAAAATTGCCCCCGAACGACTATTAGGCATCGCCCTCATCGCCGGTGGCGCATTGGTGGGTGTGGTGGTCATCGTGCTGCTGAGTGGCTATGCGAGGAATGGCGGGATGACGGCCGTTGCCGCCACCATCGGCGTTGTCATCGCTTTTCTACTATTCGTCCTCCCCCAATTCGCTTTCGGCGTCTACCTGATCTGGCACGACGCCCGCCAAATTGCGCCCGACGACGAAATTTAGAACTGCCAACCTCTGGCAACGTATGTTATACTGTGACCACCCTGCCAATCCGGCAACCTTTACAAAAAAACGCGCAGCGATACGGCCGTAAGGCCCGCATCGCTACGATTTTTCTTTGTCGCTTCGTCCCTTTGTCTCTTTGTAATAAATTCATGAACACAGGAGAAATGTAGACTATGAAAGAATATGTATCCGACCTCTACGATAAAATCAAAGGCGAATCCAGTGGCCTGGGCAACTTGCTGGCTAAAGTGCCAGGCCTCGGTGGCTATATGGAACGCAGCCGCCGGCGCGAAGCCGACCAGATATTGCGCGACACCATCTCCGGTCATCTGGAAGCCTCCCGCCTCACCCTGAGCAGCGTCCACCAGGAACTCGGCCGCGACATCATCAAAGCCATGGATTACGCCGAGCCTCTGGGCCGCGCCGACAACATGCTCATGGGCCTCATCGGCAAAATCAAAGACGCGCCGCAAGGGTATGCCGGTTTCTTCGACGCCGTCAAAGTCAAAGAAGAAGACCTGGCCCGCATTTACGCCTTCGACGAAAGTATGTTAAACCACGTGGATGAAGTGGATGCCAGCATAGACGCCCTGGCAACGGCCGTGCGTGACGATGGCGACATCAACAGCACCATCCGCCGCCTGACCACCGTGCTGCAAGCCGCCAACCAGGACTTCGCCGGCCGAAATGAAGTCATGATGGGCATCAGCTAACTGACGATTTCGGATTTCAGATTTCGGATTTTGCAATACAGAACACCAATTACGCAACAAAGGAGTAAAACCCATGCCACAAGTATTTGATCGAGTTGCTGTTGACGCCTGGCAGCGTGATGAACTGGTACAAAAATTCCCACAGGGGGGATTAGGCGACATCAAATTAGGTTCCCAACTCATCGTTAACCCCGGCGAGACCTGCGTCTTCGTGCGCGGCGGCGAACCGATGGGCACGTTTACCCCCGGCCGCCACACCCTCACCACAGAAAACATTCCCCTCCTCACCGACCTGCTTGAGCGCGGTTTGTTCGGCGGCAAAAACGTCTTCACCGCCGACGTTTATTTTGTCAAAACCACCGACGTGACCATGAAGTGGGGCACAGCCAACCCCATCATCGTGGAACATCCACAGCGGTCGCCGGGAG
>CALFEW010000442.1 GCA_937958365.1 uncultured Chloroflexota bacterium
TGCCGCTCAAATTGCCGCCGCTGGCTGCTGCTTTGTCACCGATGGCGGCTTCCACCCCGGTCTGCCGGCCGCCCTGGTGCGCTACGCCGCCCCCCATTTCGATCACCTGACCAGCGCCAACGTCGGCAGCGTCATCAAAATCAACTGGCGCGATTTAGACCTCAGCGCCAGCACGATGGAAGAGTTTGTGTCCGAGTTCATGGATTTCCAGATGCTGGCCTTCAAGAACGGCCGTTGGCAGCGCCAAAGCTGGTGGAGCATGATGCAGCCGGCGACGATGGACTTCGGCCAGGCGGTTGGCCCCGGTTTTGGCCGCCAGTACAGCCTGCCCATGTTCCTGGAAGAGATGCGCGCCCTGTCCGACCTTTTTCCTGACCTGTACGAAACCGGCTTTTTTGTGGGCGGCTTCAACTGGTTCACCGACTGGTTTGTCTCGCCGCTGATTATGGCGGCGTTGAAGCTGGCCCCGCAGCGCACGCTCAAACCGATGGCTCGTTTGATGAAGTGGAGCCTGGACACGTTCAGCCGCCCGCCGTATGGCACGCTGCTGAAACTGGAAGCGCGTGGCGCAAAAGCCAGACGCCCCGCCCAGATGGATGTCTACATTTTTCACGAGGATGGGTATGTGATTACGGCCGTGCCCGCCGCGGCCTGCCTGCTGCAACTGTTGGATGGGTCTGCCCGCCAGCCCGGCCTGCACCTTCAGGCGCACATTGTCGAACCCAACCGTTTCCTGGGCGACCTGGAGCGGTTGGGTCTTACGGTTCACATCGAGGCGAATGTGCCCCTGGCGACGGCCGTTTCCCCCTGAAGCGGAACAGGACGCGGATTTATATCTTCTCAAGACCTGTCATGCTGAGAGCCTGTGCTGAGGTTGCCGAAGCATCCCGTTCATTCCAGAGGAACGGGATGCTTCGCTCCGCGGACTCCGCTCAGCATGACCATTCAGCGCCCATCCGCGTCCCATGTTAATTCGTCGCCGGGTCAGGCATAAACAGCGCTGGCTCCGGTTCGCCGGGATAAGGCTCCTCGCCGCGCAGCTTTTTCAGCGCAAAGGTCAGCATTTCGCCCAAAATCGCCAAAACGGCCGCAGCTATCAGCACGCCCAACACCCCAAAAGCCGCTGAAAACACAATCAGCCCCACGAGCAAAATCCAGACCGGGATATTGACCGACCGCGAGTAGACGCGCACGTCCACAAAATAATAGGCTACGCCGGAAATCACCATATAGACGGCCATCTGCAAAAACGCAAACAGCAGCGGATTCATGCTGATGCTGTCGGAGCCAACCACCAGCGTGTAGAAAAAGACCATTACCACAGAAATCAGACCACCGATGCTGGGGATGAATTTGGGCAGAGCAATGACAAACGCGGCCAGAAATGCGTGGGACACCCCGGTGAGGGCAAAGAGTACGGCCGTTATCAGCCAATAAAAAGCCACCACCACCAGCGACCCCACCAGATAGCTTTGGAACAAATCTACGCTGCGGCTAATTAAAATGGCATATTCGCGCCGCGCCGCTTCCGGTAGCAGCCGTCCTACCGCCTTCACCGTGCGCGGCTGCTCCATCAGGAAAAAGAGCAAAATAATCACCACAAAAAACACGTCGCTCAAGAAACCGGCCAGCAGCCCCAGCACAGAAGACAACTGCCCGATCACCGCGTCCGACGACAAAAGCCGAATCGTCCCGCCAATGGCGGCCATCCTTTGCAGCGGCTGCAAGATGGACGACAGGTCAATCGGACCGATGGTGACGGCTTGTGGCGTAGGCGTCAGGGCGTTGAGGGCGACCTGGATGCCCTGGAACATGGTAACGGCCGTTTCCGCCAACGATGCAAACAACCAAAACAGCGCCGCAAACACCACCAGCACAAAAATCAAATACACAATCAACACCGACGTGCGGTAAGACAACTTCAGGCGCGTTTGCAATAGTTTGATGGGGTAACGCAAGATGAACGCGATGAGAAACAGGTAAATCAGCGGATAAAGCACCGGCCGCAGCGCGTAAATCGTCAGCGGGACCAACAGCAACAAGACCAAAGCGGCCAGTTGTTTCTGCCAGTCGGTCCAGGGAGCGGTGGATTGTTGTGTGGATGGATCGAGGGATTGATTTTCTGCCATCTTTTTGCCTCCTGCTTGTGAACCAAAACATGTTCAGCCGCGGTAACTACTTGCCACGGAGACACGGAGGACACAGAGATTAAACCTGTAAAACCTCCGTGTTCTCCGTGCCTCCGTGGTGAAATCCTAGAGAGGCTTAGTAATTACCAGCAGCGATTGTAACAAAATCGGCACAATCGGCGCATTATGCCCGCAGCACGCCCGCCAATCGGCGAATGCCTTCCTCGATTTCCGCCTCTTCCAGGCCGCTGAAGCCCAGCAGAATGGATGGCGGCGCGGGCTGTTCCAGGTGGTAGGGCGCGCCGGGATAAACGCCCACGCCGACCGCCGCCGCCTGCTGGATTACGGCCGTTTCGTCCATCCCCTGCGCCAGATACACCATCACGTGCAGCCCGGCGGCCATCGGCGCGTAGCGCACCCAACCCGGCAGGTAGGTTTCGATGGCCGCCACCAACACGGCCCGCCGTCGCCCATACGCCTGCCGAAGCTGCTGCAAATGGCGCTCAAAATGCCCCTCGGTGATGAAATCGGCCACCGCCGCCTGCGTCAGCGTCGGCGCGCCGCGATCTATCAGGCTTTTGGCCTGCACAAAAGGCGACAGCAGCGCCGGCGGCAGCACCACGTAGGCCAGACGCAAGGCCGGAAACAACACCTTCGAGAACGTGCCCAGGTAAGCCACCCGTCCGCCTTCATCCAGCCCTTGCAGCGCCGCCAGCGGACGGCCGTGATACCGCAGTTCGCCGTCATAATCATCCTCGATGATCAATGCCTCGCGTTCGTGCGCCCATTGCAGCAGGCGCAGCCGCCGCGCCAGCGACATCGTGCCGCCGCGGGGAAACTGGTGGGTAGGCGTAATAAAAGCCAGACGCGCCCGGCTGTCCGGCGGGATCAGCTCCACCGGGAAACCCTCGTCGTCCACCGGCAGCCCGACCAGCTTCGCGCCGTAGACGCGCAGCAGATCGTAGGCCACCGTATAACCCGGCGTCTCCACCAACACCTCGTCGCCCTGATCAAGCAGCAGCCGGGCCAAAATATCCATCACCTGCTGCGCGCCACTGACGATGACCACCTGCTCCGGCGTACAACGCACGCCGCGCTGCCGCGCCAGATAATCGGCCAGCGCGGCCCGCAGCGGTTCAAAACCGGCCACGGAGCCATAACGGGCCAGCATGGCGTCGTCGGTACTCAGGTAGCGGGCCAACAACCGCCGCCACACGTCGTAGGGGAAAATCTGGGCAAAGGAGCGGCCAAAACCAAAATCAATAGCCGGGCGCGGCGCGGATGATTCGGTTTCCGGTTCGGCGGCCATCACCTGTTCGCCCCAGTGGGAAAGCGTGGGGGTGAACGGCCGTTTCCCCGTCCCAGGCAGCAGTTCGTCCACCAATCCTTCGGCCACAAACATCCCCGCCCCTGTCCGGCCCACCACGTACCCCTCGGCCTGAAGCTGCTCATACGCCTGCGTCACCGTCACCCGCGCCACACCCAAATCGGCGGCCAACTGGCGGCTCGGCGGCAATTTTGTCCCCGCCGCCAACTCGCCGCGCAAAACCAGCGCCCGAATCTGCCGATAGATTTGGACATAAAGGGGTAAACGGCCGTTACGGTCCAGGGTCAGGTTGTGCATAAAATTCAAGATTGAAGACTAAAGATCGAAGAACGTAGCCGCGCAATTTTCAATCTATAATCATTCGTTTTCTACCGAAAAACCACCGGCAGCCACACCTGAGAGCAGCTTACCGGCAGGTTCCAGGGCCGGTTGAGGGGCGGGCTGCCCGGATTGTCGGTGGCGTAGGTAAGTATGCCGGAGAGTGTCTGGTTGCAGGTGTCCGCGCCGACGAGGACCTGGTAGGTGAGTACGGCCGTTTCCTCCCCCAATCGCGGCAGCGCCCCCTCCCAACGCAGGTAGGTCGCGGTTTGTGTCAGGCTGCCGGGCGGCGCGTCCACATGGGTCAGCGTCAGCCCTGTCGGAATGGTTTCTGTCAGGATGTAAGTCAGGTCTACGGCCGTTACGTTGGGCTGAATGGTCAGAGTCGTCGTCACCGTCGTGCCCAGCGTGGCCGTGATGGGGGCCATGGCGCGGGCTATGTCATCCCCGGCGCGTATCAGGTTCACCGGGATGAAGGCCAGGTCGGCGGGGCTGGCGGGCTGCGTGCCCAAATCGAAGCCGCCATACCAGCGTTCGCCCGGCTGCATGGCCGGTTCGTCCCAAAAATAGCGCAGGGCGAACGGGCCAGCCACCGCCTGCCCCAGCGGGCCGGTGAGCCAGGTGTTGGCGGCGGGTGTGTTGGGCACAACGGCCGTAACCACCACCACTTCATCGGCCACCCCACTGCCAATCACCCCCGTCACCACGATGACATAATCGCCCGGCGCAGGGTTCAATACGTCGCAATGCTCCACCCACCAGGGACCATCGCCTTCGCACACCGGCGCGCCGCCGGACGGCTGCACCATCATGTCCACATTGGGCGCTGTCGAAGAGATAATCTCCACCGCCAGCCGCCGCGTGTCCGTCGGAACCGCAGCCGACAGGGTGATGCTTTGCCCTGCCGCCAGTGACACAGTGGCGACGGTTCCCAACGTTAGTGGATAGCTTTGGGCCGTCAGGGTGAGGATGCCCGGCGCTTGCAGCTCCGACAAAAGCTGTGATCCGGCGTCCTGGCGTGTGGCGATGCGCATGTTTTCGACCAGATGGGTGTCCACGCGGCGCACCGCCAGCGGCAAATGGGCGTCGGGGACCAGCAGACTGCCCGACGTCAGGCGCAGTTCGCCGGAATCCCACACGCCCAGGGGCAGCGCCCCCGCCTGCGCCGTGACGGTGATGGTTTGCACGCCCCAGGCCGGCACGGTGAAGCTCGTCGGCGTCACCAGGACAGTGGCCGAGAGGGGCTGGCTGATGGTGACGGTCCAGGTGGTGGCGTCCCCGGAAGTGCTGTGGAACTGGCGCGTCCAGGTGCAGGCGGCGGCGCAGTGGTCATTGACCAGGGCAGCCAGGTTCAGGTTGGTGGCGCGGCCGCCCAGCGCGGGATTGGCGGCGCGGAAACCGACGGCCGTTTCGTCCAACAACAGCCCGGCGCGGGCAACGGCCGTTAAATCAATCCGTCCCGCGCCCCGGTCGAACACACCTGCCGGGTTGGCGCTGCCAGGGAGATGAATGGGGGTTACGGCCGTCATCATCAACGCCGATTCCACTTCCGCCGGGGTCCAATCCGGGTGGATGGCGCGCAGCAGCGCCGCCGCCCCGGCCACGTGCGGCGACGCCTGCGACGTGCCGATGTAGAACGAAAGCTCCGGTGGATTGGCCGGGTTCGTCGTCATGCCCGCCGCCCAGATTTTTGCGCCCGGCGCGGTGACGTTGGGCTTCAGCACGCCGCCGACGATGACGTTGGGGCCACGCGAACTGGTGTAGTACAACTCGTCGCCGTAGGTGGGGTCAAAGGCGCGGTTGGTTCCTTCAATGACGGCCGTATGGCCGCTGCCGCTCGCCAGCCAGGTGTTCAGCGCCGCGGCGTCGGCGGCCAGCAGGTTCAGGCCGGGCAGGGCCAGGCGATCAATGCCCAGGCGCTGAACTGTGGTCTGACCGGAATCTATCACCACGCCGCCCGCGCCGCCGGACAGCACGTTGTTGGCTTTGGCG
>CALFEW010000443.1 GCA_937958365.1 uncultured Chloroflexota bacterium
CTTTGCGCCTCACCCGACTATCTGCGGCTTCGTGGCCTGCCTCGGACCGCAGAGGATCTGGGCCAGCATCACTGCATTGCGCACGCTTCGGGCATCGGCAAGCAATACCGCCTGACCCGGGATGGCGAGACGATCACCGTGCCGGTCAATTGGAGATTCCACACCAACGAGACCGCGGTGCTGCGACGGGCCGCACTGTCCGGTGCCGGAATCGGCATGCTGCCGACCTACTATCTGGGCGACGACCTGCGCGGCGCGCTGCAAATCATTGAGCAACTCATGGCCGGTATGCGGGCTGAGCCTCAGGCCCAACTGGCCTTGCCTGAGTATGTGGTCGCCCTGGATCATTTTGTAGAACATCGCTCGGCCATGGAAGCCGACGTGTTGGAAGCGTTGTTGTCGCTAAACATTCCTATCCGATTCCTGAAAAACGCCAATCGAGACTTCGGCGATAGCATCCAGGCGGCTTTGAGCCTGGGAGACATCAACCTATTAGATGATAACCTTGAATGGGTGCATGGCTTGCTGATGAACTTTCATTATCGGATGCCGGAAGAGGCCATGAGACCTTATATGACTGCTTATCGTCAGGCTGCGGAAACGCATCTGGACGAACGCGGACGGCCGTTGATAGATTGGTTTGTCGGCGTTAATTGATGCTTGCCATCAACCCTGTTAACTCATCCACAGATTTGTGAGGTCATGTTATGCGTGTGATTATTACCGGGGGAACCGGGCTGATTGGCGCCGCCCTGGCGCAAAGTTTGGCGAAAGATGGGCACGAGGTGATCGTGCTGAGCCGTAATCCGGGCAGCCATTCTTTGCCGAATGGGGTACGGGCGGAAAAATGGGATGGCAAAACGGCCGTTTCCTGGTCCCATCTTGCGGATGGCGCCGACGCCATCGTCAACCTGGCCGGGGAAAATCTGGCCGGAAGCGGCCTGCTGCCCTCGCGCTGGACGGCCGAGCGCAAGCAGCGCATCCGGCAAAGCCGCCTCGACGCCGGTCAAGCCGTCGTCGAAGCCGTCACGGCCGCCACCAACAAACCGCGCGTGGTCATTCAGGCGTCGGGTGTTGATTATTACGGCGCACTGGCCGACGAAGTCGTGACTGAGACTTCGCCGCCCGGCAAAGATGGCTTTCTGGCGAACGTGACCATTGACTGGGAAGCCGCCACCGCCGCCGTCACCGCGCAGGGTGTGCGCCAGGTGGTGATTCGCAGCGGTGTGGTCTTTAGCCGCGATGGCGGGCCATTTAAAACGCTGATTTTCCCCTTTAAGTTGTTTGCCGGTGGGCCGTTGGGCAACGGCCGTCAATGGCTGTCCTGGATTCACCTGGAAGATGAGGTCCGGGCCATTCGCTTTTTGCTGGAGCAGGAGACGGCCGTTGGCGCTTATAATTTGTGCGCGCCGCAACCGCTTACCTACCGGGACATGGCGAAAGTGGTAGGCAAGGTGATGAAACGGCCGTCATTTGTGCCTGCGCCCGCCTTTGCCTTGCGCCTGCTGCTGGGCGAAGTGGCCGATGTGGTCTTAAACGGCCGTCGCGCCCTGCCCAGCCGCCTGGAAGAAGCCGGTTTCACCTTCCGTTACCCAGACGCGGAAACGGCCGTGCAAAACCTGCTGAACAAATAAACGACAGAAGCCCCCGACCGCAATGAGCAAAACCCCTTTCCTCTGGTTAGGCGCGAACCGGGCGCGCAAATGGCCGCTCAGCGACAAAGCTCGCTTGCTCGACCACGCCGCCCAGGCCGGGCTGCCTGTGCCGCCTGGCGCAATTTTGCTGGACGAATTGTTTGGCTTGCTGTTGGAAGCGGGCGTGATTGCTGTGCAGGATGGATTGGTAACGGCCGTGGACGCCGCCTGGCTCTACGAAACGTTGTACGAAGGGGTACGCTTTCCCCGGCTGGACAAGCCGGTAATGGTCCGCGCGGCTTTTTCGTTGGACGGCGCAGCGCAGGCTGGCGACCCGTTGTATGCGCCGCAGCGCGCCATCCACCTCACCGATGCGGCGCAGCTTGCCGCCGGTTTACAGCGTGTCTGGTCGCTGGCCGGTGCGCCGGCGGCACTGCGGCGCGATGTGCTGGTGATGGAAATGGTGAACGAGGAAATGGCGGGAACGGCCGTGACCACCCCCGATTCTCCCGATCTTGTCACCTGCCAGGCGTTAGCCGCTGCCCCGGAAAGCCTGGATTTGCCCCAATTGGGTCGCTTTGCCCGCGCCACCGCCTCCCTGTCACCCTTCGCCCAACGACTGCAAATGCTGCTGCGCGGTGTTCGTCGCAGCTTCCCCGCCGGAACCTGGCAGATAGACTGGCTGGATGACGGCCGTGTCTGTTGGATCATCCAGGTCAAATCCATCCCATAAAACATAAAGACCAGACAGCCCTCTGAGAGCTGTCTGGTCTTTCATATCGCAGTGACCCCATTTTTAGATTGGACCAATCTCCAAGATTGGTCCAATCTGCGCCACGTACTTTTTAAGCCATTCTTAAATTTATTCGGTGGCGGCGTGGACGCTGCGTTCCTTGTGACTGCCATTGACCGGCGGCGCGGATATGTCCACGCCGCTGCTTTTTGTTTCTACGCTAAATGGCGCTCCATTGCTTTCCAGCAGCGCAATCGGCAGCACCTGATCCAGATGGCCTACCGGGATCAGTGTTAAATCCTGGCGCACCCGCTCCGGTAAATCGGGAATATCTTTGGCGTTGTCTTTGGGCAGCAGCACCGTGTGAATGCCCGCCCGATGGGCGGCAATGGCCTTTTCTTTCAAGCCGCCAATCGCCAGCACCTTGCCACGCAGCGTCACCTCGCCGGTCATGGCGATGTCGCGGCGCACCGGCCGTCGCGTAAAAGCGGAGATGATCGCCGTCGCCATGCCGATGCCCGCGCTGGGGCCATCTTTGGGCACAGCCCCCTCCGGCACGTGAATGTGCAGATTCACCTGATCAAAAATCGCCGGTTCCAGCCCCAGGCTGCGGGCGTTGGCCCGCGCATAGGTCAGAGCCGCCTGCGCCGATTCGCGCATCACGTCGCCCAGCGAGCCGGTCATCGTGATGCGGCCGGAGCCTTCGCTCAGGCTGACTTCAATGGACAGGGTGTCGCCGCCAAAGGCGTTGACCGCCAGCCCGGTAACGACGCCGATTTCGTCTTGTTCTTCGGCCATGCCGTAGTGGAATTTATCGGGTCCCAGGAAGTCGGCGATGGTAACGGCCGTTACCGCAAACGGCCCCGTCTCGCCACCGGCAATCTTCACCGCCAGTTTACGCACCACAGAGCCAATCAACCGCTCCAACTGGCGCACGCCCGCTTCCCGTGTGTGGTGGCGCAGCATTTTCTGGAGGGCAGCATCCTCGATGGTAATGTCCACGTCGTGCAAGCCGTGGCCCTCAAGCTGCTTCTTCAAAAGATAGCCCTGAGCAATGGCAATCTTTTCGTCTTCAATGTAACCCGGCATGGTGATGGTTTCCATGCGATCCAATAAGGGCGCGGGAATTGTGCCAAGCTGATTCGACGTGGTGATAAAAATCGTCTGGCTCAAATCAAAAGGCACTTCCAGATAATGGTCGCTGAAGCTGTGATTTTGTTCCGGGTCCAGCACTTCCAGCAGCGCCGACGATGGGTCGCCGCGCCAGTCTGCGCCTACTTTGTCAATTTCGTCCAGCACAATCACCGGGTTCCGTGTGCCGGCGTCGCGCAGGGCGCGAATAATCCGCCCTGGCAGCGCGCCGATGTAGGTGCGCCGATGGCCGCGAATCTCCGCTTCGTCGCGCACGCCGCCCAGGCTGATGCGGATCATTTCCCGCCCCATTGCCCGCGCCACCGAGGTGGCTATGGACGTTTTGCCCACGCCTGGCGGGCCATTCAGGTTCAGGATAGCGCCGCGCATGTTGGTTCCGGCCAGTTTGCGTACGGCCACATATTCCACGATGCGCTCTTTCACGTCATCCAGGCCGTAATGGTCGGCGTCCAGCACTTCGCGCACGTGGCGAATGTCCAGATTGTCTTCGGTGGTTTTGTTCCAGGGCAGTTCTACCAGCCATTCCAGATAGGTGCGAATGACGCTGGCTTCGGCGGATTGTTGGCCCTGATATTCCAGGCGCTGCAACTCTTTGTGGGCGCGTTCGGCGACGCTTTCCGGCATTCCGGCGGCTTCGATTTTTTGGCGGAGCTGGTCAATCAGGTCTTCGCCTTCTTCGCCCAATTCTTTGCGGATGGCGCGCATTTGTTCCCGCAGCACATACTCGCGCTGGGCTTTGTCGGTGTTGGTGCGGGCGTCCTGCTGGATTTTTTTGCGAATTTCGGTGATACGCAGCTCTTGTTCCAGATATTCGGTGACAATGAGCAGCCGTTCGCCGCCGTCTAGCGTAAGCAGGAGTTGCAGTTCGGTTTCAAAGGGCAGGTTGATAAGTCCGGCGATGTAATCGGCCAGTTCGCCGGCGCTTTGTTTGTTGCGGGTGACGCTCATCACCTGTTGGTTGGCTTCGCCCAGGGCTTCGGCGTATTGCTCCAGATAGGCGATGGCGCTGTTGACCAGATTGGGGTCGTCGGTGTCGGGGTGGTTGGTGATTTCGCTGTAAACGCCGACGAGGTAGGGTTCGGTGGCTTCCAGGTGGTGGAAGCGGACGCGCCGGTGCAGTTCGACGAGCATTTGCACGCCGATGTGGGGGGCGCGCAGCACGTCGCGCACGGTAGCCAGCACGCCGATGGCGGCCAGGTCTTTGTCGCTGGGGTTTTCCAGTTCGGCGTCGTGCTGGACGAGGATGAGGAGATCGCCGCCGTGGTCTACGGCCGTTTGCGCTGCCGCCAACGAGTTTCGCCGACCAATAGAAATCGTCGTGGTGATGCCGGGGAAAACTGCGCCGCCCCGCAACGGAACCACCGGTATGGATTTCAGTTCGTTTTTCGTTCGTTCAGTCATGAACCTGTTTCCTTTGCCATGAAGGCAGAGTCGTTATAGCGCCTGAAAATAGTATGTGCTTCAATCGCGCAGGCAACAATAGGCCATTGGTATTTTGACTGATCTGCGTAAATAAGGCGATAGTCCTATATCAGAAATGCGTAAGCGTTTTGAGGTGGGTGAGTGGGTGAGCGAATGACACATTGTCTACAACTACCACGTTTCAGCCGCTCACCCGTTCACCCCATCATGCTTCTCCCGTGAGGAAGTGGGGTTCGGTGAAGGCGGGGTGGGGGTAGGTGTAGAAGCCTTCGCCGCTTTTCCGGCCCAATTTACCCTGGTCGAGATAGGGCTTAAGGAAATCGGCGTTGGCGCGCAATTCCCGGTCACCCAGGAGGGTGGCCCAGTAGTTGATGATTTTCCAGACGGTGTCCAGCCCTACCATGTCTTGAATGCCAAAGGGGCCGATGGGCGTGCCCATGATGCCCATCCAGGCGCGGTCCACGTCTGCGGGGGTGGCGACGCCTTTGACGACCAGGGTGAGGGCGGCCGTGTTGAGGGCGCTGAGCATGGCGTTGAAGACGTAGCCGGATGATTCTTTTTGCAGGACGATGGGGATTTGCCCAATGCGGCGGGCGAAGCCTTCCAGCAGGGTGAGTACGGCCGTATCCGTGCCCGGATGCGGCATAATGTCTACCACGTTGGCCGACCAGACCGGCAGGTGAAAATGAAACGCGGCAAACTGCGACGGCCGTTGCGTAGCCGCCGCAAACATGGAAGGCAGCAGCGTAGACGTGTTGGTGGTGAAAATGGTGTGCGCCGGACAAAGCGCGTGAAACTGGGCAAACACCTGCCCCTTTAAGACCGGGTCTTCCGGCACCGATTCACTGATCAAATCCACGTTTTGCGCCGCCTCAGCCGCTTCAAACGTCCAGGTCAGGTGGTCCATGGCGGCTTCGGCTTGCCCGGCAGGCACAGAACCATCGGCGACCAGGCCGTCTAAAATGCGGCGCAGCCCCTTTTCAGCCAGCGGCAGCGCGTCGGGCAGCGCGTCGTACATCACCACGTCGTAGCCGTGCAGGGCGCATTGCAAGCCGATCTGCTGCCCCATCGTGCCGGTTCCAATGATTAAAATACGTCGAATGGCATCCAGTTCTATCATCGTTGCTTTCCTTCGTTGTCCGGGTCAGAGTCTAACGTCTGGCGTTGTGTTTGCCGCCGTCAGGCCATGTCTTGCGTCTGGCGCTTGATGCGGCTCAGGGTGACGAACATGGCGGCCAACGTGGTGAAGAAGGCGATGGCAATCTTCGTGGGGTCCATGATCGGCTCCACGCGCACGCCATCCGGGCCGATGGAGATGGCGGCTACCGGGCGGGCCATCATGCTGCCACCGCCGCCACCACCGCCACCACTGCCAAAACCGCCTTCGGCCGAACCATCGGTCG
>CALFEW010000444.1 GCA_937958365.1 uncultured Chloroflexota bacterium
ACGGATTACGGCCCCCAGCGCCTGGTCCAGATCGGCTATCAAATCAGCCGGGTGTTCCAGGCCGATGGCCAGGCGGAGCAGATTGGGCGGCGTCAGGGTTCCCGGCGCTTCGATGGATGCGCGGTGTTCGATGAGACTGTGGGTTCCGCCAAAACTGGTGGCGCGGGTGAAAAGCTGCACGCGGCCGGCGACGGCCGTTGCCGCTGCCGCGTCACCGCGCACCAAAATCGAGAGCAATCCGCCGCCGCCGGCCATCTGGCGCACGGCCGTTGCAAATGCTTCATGCGTTGGCAGACCAGGGTACAGCACCGCTTCGACGGCCGGATGGCCGGCCAGAAATTCGGCGACGTGCTGGGCGTGGGCGGTTTGGGCGCGTACACGGATGGGCAACGTCTGGATGCCACGCAGCGTCAGCCAGCAGTCGAAGGGCGAGGGGACCGCGCCGCCGATTTTCTGGATGAGCCTGATTTGGTCAAACAGCGGCGTCTCCTCGCGGGCCACGACGATGCCGCCCAGCACATCACTGTGGCCGCCCAGGGATTTGGTGCTGGCGTGGATGACGAGGTCGGCGGATTGGAGGAACGGCCGTTGCAGCACCGGCGTCGGGATGGTGTTGTCTACCAGCACGACGGCGCCAACGGCGTGGGCCAGGTCTGCCACCGCGCGAATGTCCGTAACCTTAAGCTGCGGGTTCGACGGCGTCTCCACGATCACCAGCCGGGTCTCTGGCCGCAGCGCGCCGCGTAATTCGTCCAGGTTGGTCATGTCTATAAAGGAAGCCGCCAATCCCCAGGGAGCAAAAACCTCGCGCAGCAGTCGTTGGATACCAAAATACATGTCGCCCGGCGCAATGACGTGGTCGCCCGGCTTCAGCGCTTGCAAGATCGCCATCATCGCCGCCGAACCGGAGGCAAACGCAGCGGCCGTCGCGCCCCCTTCCAGCGCCGCCACCGCCGCTTCCAGGGCAGCACGGTTGGGGTTGCCGCTGCGGGTATAGTCAAAACCATGCGGATAACTGCCATCGGCCTGCCGCTCGAACGTCGTGGAAAGGTGAATCGGCGGCGTCACCGCGCCGGTGGCGGCGTCTATGGTTTGGCCTTCGTGGACCGCCAGGGTTTCAATATAGGTCATAGTTCTTCCTCATAATGCTTGTGGTTTCAGAGAATGGGACGCGGATTTTTATGGTTTTTATCCGTGAAAATCGGCTGCATCCGCGTTTATCCGCGTCCCATCCATCAATCTGCAAACAGAGTGGTGGTTTGCTTTTGCCCGCAATCTTACCGATAAATTGACAATTGACCATTAGCTATTGGCTATTGTCTATTGGCCGTTGGTACAATTGGCCGCATGATGACTGAACCGACTTTTTTTGTAGGCGACGTGCCGGTATATGGCGATGTGATTTTGGCCCCGATGGCCGGGTATTCGGACGTGCCGTATCGGGCGCTGTGCCGCGCTTATGGTTCGGCGATGCATTACACGGAGTTTGTGCCGGTGGAGGCGCTGCTGGGGCGGCGGGTGCATCCACGTTTTGCGCAGCGATTGGAGAAACAGACGGGGGAACGGCCGTTCACCATCCAAATCTTTGGCAACGACGCCCACAAACTGTTGCGCGCCGCGCAGCGCGTGGCCGAATGGGGGCCGGACATCATAGACGTGAACATGGGCTGCTCCACACGCAAGGTCAGCGGACGCGGCGCGGGCGCGGGCATGATGCCCCAGCCGGCATTGGTGGCCGAGACATTTCGCCTGATTTCAACCCATCTCAGCATCCCGGTGAGCGGCAAAATTCGCCTGGGCTGGGACGAAGAGCAAAAAAACTTCCGCGAAATCGCCCACATCATGGTGGACAACGGCGCGGCGCTGATTGCCATGCACGGCCGTACCAAAGCGCAAAAATACGACGGCCGTGCCGACTGGGAAGCCATCGCCGAACTGCGCCAGACGGTGGCGGTGCCGGTCATCGGCAATGGCGACGTGCAAAGCCCGGCGGACATTGACCGCATGAAAACGCAAACAGGCTGCGACGCGGTGATGGTGGGGCGGGCGGCCATCGGCAATCCCTGGATTTTTGCCCGGCGCGACAAAACAGCGCTCGCACCCGTTGACGTGATCGCCGCCATTCGTCTGCACCTGACGGAGATGCTGGTGTATTACGGCCGTCGGGACGGGCTGCTTCTTTTCCGCAAGCACCTGAAGCAATATTTCGCCGACGATGAAACGGCCGTTGCCTGGCTGCCGGCTCTGCTGATCACCAAAGACGCCGACGAGTTTCTGGCGCTGTTGGAAGAGATGGAAACGGCCGTAACGCCCACCCCTGCAGCCGCCTGATGCAAATCTGGCCCACTTTTCACCCATTGCCACATCCAACTCGATAGGCCAGTCGTGCCCTGTTCGTTTTCCCCAAACATGTGCAAAATATTAAAATAAGCTGTACGCACATTGAGTTCGTCCAACTTTGCTTTATACTGATTTTCATTGCTGCAGCAAAATCCGTTTCGACCTGAGCACCGCAGACCCCACACAACCAAATATTCCTCTATATTTTCATCAGAAGGAGCAAACGAATTCCTATGAGACGATTATTCTTGCCTGTCGTCCTGGGCGCTTTCGCCCTGATTATGTTGACTGCCCTATTCCTGACCCGGCAGAGCGTGGCGGCCGAAAGCGCCGCGCCTCCCGGCGAAGCGCGTGTCCGTGTCGTCCATGCATCGCCAGACGCCCCCAATGTTGACGTTTGGGTGGATGGAACGCCGGCGTTGACCAATGTGCCGTTTACGGCCGTGAGCGATTACACCGTCCTCTCAGCAGCCTCCCACCTCATCCAGGTCGAGCCGGCCGGAGCAGGTGGCGCCGGTCCTTTTGTCATCTCGGCCACCGTGCCGCTGGCTGCGGACACCGACTATACCATCGCCGCCGTAGGCGAATTGGCGGCCATCGAGCCGCTGGTACTGACGGATAACAACGCCATTCCGGCTGAGGGTAAGGCCCACGTGCGCTTCGTTCATGCCTCGCCGGATGCTCCGGCGGTAGACATCACACTAACCGATGGCACGGTTTTGTTTGGCGATTATGCCTTCAAAGAAACAAGCCCATACACCCCGGTAGACGCCGGAACCTACGATCTGCAAGTCCGATTGGCCGGTACGTCTACCGTTGTGTTGGAGCTGCCCGGCATCGCCCTGACCAACAAGACGGTCTACACCGTCTTTGCCATGGGCTTTGCCACCCCAGGCATGATGCCGGGCTTGCAGGCCGTCCTGAGTGAAGATGCAGCCCTGGCGAATGTGCGGATAGCCCACCTGTCGCCGGATGCACCGGCCGTGGACATCCGCGTCAATGGCAGCGTTGCCATCCCCAACGTCGCCTTTGAGGAAGTCACCGATTACGTCGCCCTGCCTTCCGACGCCTACTTTGTCGAGGTCGTACCGGCCGGCAGCCCCGGACCGGTTGTCATTTCGGCGACGTTGGACCTGGCGCCCAATCAAGATTATACGGTTGCGGCCGTGGGTGAACTGGCGGCAATCGAGCCACTGGTTTTGCAGGATGACAACACTATCCCCGGCAAAGGCACGGCCCACGTACGCTTCGTTCATGCCTCGCCAGACGCTCCGGCTGTAGACATCACCCTGCCTGACGGCACAATCCTCTTTGGCGATTATGCGTTCAAAGAGAGCAGCCCGTACCTGCCCGTGCCCACCGGCGTTTACACGCTGGAAGTGCGCCTGGCCGGCACGAGCACCGTCGTCCTGACGTTAAATGGGCTGCAATTTGCCCAGCGAACCGTTTATACAGCTTATGCCACAGGCTTCGCCGGTGGCGGCGCGCCGGCTTTGAACGCCATCTTGTCTGAAGACGCCGGTACAGCCTGGGTAAAAGTGGCCCACTTATCGCCTGACGCGCCTGATGTGGACGTGTGGGTTGATGGGCAACTTGCCTTTACGGATCTCGGGTTTGAGGAGTTGACCGGGTATGCGCCGCTGCCTTTTGGGATGCGTCTAGTTCAGGTGGAACCGGCGGGCAGCAACGGCGCAGGACCATTTGTCATCTCGGCCACCGTGGACCTGGCGCCGGGTACGGATTACACGATTGCGGCCGTGGGCGAACTGGCAAGCATCGAGCCATTGGTGCTGGAAGACAATAATTCCGTGCCGGCAATTGGATCGGCCCACGTGCGTTTTGTCCATGCTTCGCCGGACGCTCCGGCCGTAGACATTACGCTGCCCGATGGAACCGTGTTGTTTGGCGATTACGCATTCAAGGAAAGCAGTGCATTTCTGCCGGTGAATTGGGGCAGTTATGACCTGGAAGTGCGGCTCGCCGGAACCAGCACTGTCGTGCTGGCATTGTCCGACATTCCTCTGGACAATCAGGACGTGTACACGGTTTTTGCGACGGGCTTTGCCGGTGGTGGTAATCCGCCTTTAAATGCCCTGTTGGCGAGATACGTGGATACATCTGTCACCCATCTCCCCCTCATTTTCCGTTAGGCACGAGAGTTTGTTAACCACAGCGACGTGTGATTAGTGGAATAGAAGAGGCTAGATACACAATAGTATCCAGCCTCTTCTTATTTTAATCGCGATCCGCTTTTTGGTTGTAAAGCAGCCACATGCCCAATCCCGCAGCGAGCAAGATGAGCAAGAGCGGGATGAGGACAGATTGACCGACTGGTTCCAGGGTTTGCAGGGAAACGGCCGTGGGCGCTTCCCCATCTACCGTGCCCACCACAAGCGGCGTGCCCGTCAGTTCAGCCAAAGCTGGATACGACGTCGCCGTTGCTGTAAACGTCACCGTGTTGGCAATTATGTCCCGGGTCGCGTCAAAAACCGACTCCCATTGCCCATCGCCAACGTAAAAGTACAACCCATGCAAGTGTTCGTTCGTCTCGTCTGTGTAGGTCACGGAGATGACCAGTGCGTCCACGTTGGTCGCGTCCGCCAGGTGAACATCCACGTATGGCGAATAGCTCGCGCCCGCATTGGGGACATTGGTCAATTCCGCCAGCGTCACCACCGGTTCACCCCGGCCTAGTTTGGTCACTGCCAACACGCCGGGAATGGTCATCGTTTGCGGGCCAATGCCGGTTTCGGTGGTCACCGGATTGCCGACGGTGGCCAGGTAGGCCACAAACACGGTGGCGGAATCGCTGTAAACCGTGCCATCCGGCGCGGTAATGCTGGCCTGGATGACGGCCACGTCGCTGCTGGTGGGGGCGTTGTAGGTGGTGGTGGCTGTACCGCTGGCGTCGGTAACGGCCGTTGCCGATCCCACCGCCCCGCCACCGCTTATCACCGCAAAATTCACCGTCATGCCGGCCGGAAGAGGCTGTCCGGCGACGTCGGTTAGGGTGGCGGAAACGGCCGTGCTGCCATTCACCGCTACCTGATTGGCTGTAACGGCCGTCATGACGGCAGCCGGCGGCAAAGATGAGATGGAATCGGCCGTGTTGGGGTTGTCAAACGCCGGGACCAACACCGCGCTGCCCAAACCTGCCAGATTGTTCACCGTCAGGCTGCCCCCCACAACCGTCCAATCAGCGCCGCCGTTCAGTACATCTTCCAGAGTTCCGGCGCAGGCGGCCGGTAAATTAGTCAGCGTCACATTTTGGGTGCTGGTATTTCGGTTGAAGATGGCGATGGCGCAGGCTGGCGCGCTGGCGTCGGTGCGGGCGTAGGCGTAGACGTTGTGGGTATCGTCGGTGAGCAGGGTGGTCACGTCGCCGGTGCGCAAGACATCGTAGTTGTTGCGCGTCAGGGCCAGGATGCGGTAGGTGTCGCGCAGATCGGCGTTGGGCAGCCCGGCGGGCAGACTGCCGCTGGCGTCGGCCCAGGGGTACGATTGGCGGTTATAGGGATCATCTTGCATGATGCCGGTGACGGACTTGCCCGCGCCCCAGGCAGCGTAACCGCCGTAATCGCGCGCGCCGACGCCGACTTCGTCGCCAAAGTAAATGGTGGGCGCGCCAGGGTAGGTGAACTGCAAAGCGGCCATCATCTTCATTTTGGCTAAAGCGGCCGTCAGGTCAGATGATTGTTCGCGCAAGACGAAGAGGGCGCGGTTGGTATCGTGGCTGTCCATCAGGTTCATCATGGCATACCAGGCTTCGGCCGGGTAATCTTCGCGGATGGAGCCGAGGACGTAGTCGAATTGGCTGGGCGAAAGCGCCCACATGGTCTGGTCGCTGTTGTTGTCGTTGTCGGTCCAGGTGCTGTCTATGAGAAAGCCGAGGACCGCTTTGCGGTAGCGGTAGTTCATGGTGGCGTCTAGCTGGTCGCCATAAAGCCAGGGAATGGCTTCAAACCAGACCTCGCTGTAGAGCGGGCCGTCCAGTCCTTCCGTGTTTTTCACCTGGGTGCGGAACTGCTGCCAGAAATCGTGGGGGATTTCATCGGCGACGTCGAAGCGCCAACCGTCGGCGCCCTGGCTGTACCAGTATTGGATGACGGACAAACGGCCGTCTATGCCATTAACACCGTTGTTGTTCACGTCAAACACAAAATCGCGTACGGCATTACCGGACACGGAGTCTGCCAGGTTTGGCAGCGTGTCGTAGCCCCACCAGGAGGCATAGTTTTGGTTGCCGTCGGTACGGCCGACGCAGGGACCCGACCCGGTAAGAAAACTATAAAACGAATTGTAAGGTGATGTCTGGTTTTCACACGCGCCGCTACTGTTTGTGGCAGTAGTTGGATTACCGACCGCATCCCAACGGCCGTACCGGTCAAAATACACCGAATCGGAGCCGGTGTGGTTAAACACGCCATCCAGGATGATCTTGATGCCCCTGGCTTCCGCTTCGGCATTGAGGGTGGCAAACAAGGCATTGTTGCCGTAACGCGGGCTGATGTTCAGGTAATCGGTCGTGTCGTAGCCGTGATTGGAAGGGGAAGCAAAGATGGGGTTGAAGTAAATCGCGGTGACGCCCTGAGATTGCAGATAATCCAACTCATCCATCACCCCCTGCAAATCGCCGCCGAAGAAGTCTCGGCTCCACTGGTTGGTGACGCGGGCGTCTTCCACCGGTTCATTCCAGGCAGTGTGGTTGAGAATCGCGTTGCCATACACGTCCGGGTAAGGCCAGGCGTCGTCGTTGGTTGGGTCGCCGTTGCGGAAACGGTCGGGCAAAATCTGGTAGATGACGGCGTTGGCCGCCCAATCATCCAGATGGTCGGCGTAGGCGTCTTGGTCGTAAACAGTGATGTTAAAGGAGTTCGCGCCGTAACCATCGGCCGAATCACTGCATGGATCACCGGCTTTGCCGTTGACCATCACCCCTGTGCCGTTTTCGTAGCGGTCTTCGTGGTCGTAATTGTTATGGGCATGGTTGTCTACGTACCAATCACAATCGCCGCCATCTTGCAAGCGAAACTTGTAGTAGAGCGTGCGTGACGTCGTTTGCGCTGGAATGGTGAAGCGGTAATAGCTGTAGGTGGCGTCGCTGCTCTCTGCGCTGGATTGGACGAGCCACTGCGTGCCGCCTTCAGCGTTGTAGACAACCAGAGCAGCGTTGGTCAGATCGTTTACGGCCGTGCGCAGCCGAATAGTAATGGTCTGATCCAGTGGAACAGCGCCAAATGGACTGCGGTAATCATTGTCGCGTGTGTTGTGCCAGACCTCGTTCCACCAGACATTGCCATCTATCGCCGCGCTGGTGTCGGCGGCAGCCTGTTTGGCAGGAATTGTGATCAAGAAGAGGACAAATACGAGGAAGAGGGGGAACGGCCGTTTCAGTTTCATTGTGACTCCAATTTGCGATAAACGGTATGAATGGGGAACGACTTTCAGGTGATCCAATCGCGGCGGAAAACATCCCAACTGCGATGCGCGTAAGTGCGCACACATTCCCGGCAAACCAGGGCGGAATCTACCATGCCGCTCTCACGCCAACGCCAGCGCACCACAGACAGGTGGCTGCGACAGGCCGGCTGGTTGCAAATGGGGCAGTAATCGCCTTCCGCAAGGGCTGCGTCGCTGCCCGACCGGTCATCGGGATGTTGGTTGCAGATGTAACAATAGTTAACCGTCATGATTTTACCATCTGAGGCGGGGTAAAAACGGCTTACGGCCGTTGCCCCGCCAATCCAGCAAAGAATAACACAAAACACACAGATGATCATCGCAGCCTCGGCCTTACTTTGTAAACATCAACAGTCGTGTTATCCTTACGCAGCAGCAGGTTCAGTGGGAGAGTATATGCCGCTTATGGAACTTCAAGCAGTTACCGGGCAACTGTACATCGTTAACGGCCAGGTTCAAACGACAACCGAACACACGCCCACCACCAGGCCATCTGTGCCGGGTTTGCTGGCCCAATCGGCCCCACCCAAAGCCACGCGCAGTCGTCGCCGGGACTTTCTGTTTGTCCATCTTACCCTCAGCGGACAACCGGAGGAAACGGCCGTTCTCGCCCAAGACCTGTTGGACCTCATCAGCCGCCAATTTTATCAGGCGACCGGCAGCGTGACGGCCGCTTTGCGCCAGGCCATTACGGAAGCCAATCAGCGTTTGCTGCATCTAAATTTGGAAGGGAAAGCCCCTTCACGAACGGGAGCCGTTTCCTGCGCGGCGCTGCACAGCGGCGAATTATTCATGCTGCAAGCCGGCGAAGGTCTGGCGTTTTTAGGTCATAACTTTGGCGTGGAACGCCTGCCGGCGCAGCAGCCGGCCCAGGTAACGCCCCTGGGACGCACCGCCGGGCTGCACGTGCGTTATTTCCACCACCATTTGCAAGACGGCAACCTGCTCCTACTGGCGGATCCGCGTATCGCCAACCTGACGGCCGAATCGCTGGCCCCGGCCCTGGTGGATACCGACGTGGAAGATGGCCTGATGGCTTTGCAAACGGCCGTGGGTCCACAAACCGCCCGCCTGCTGCTGATCGAATTCACCAGCGACGACGTCGCTGATACTGTGGGCAAACCGGCCGCCGGCAAACCGGTCAATGATAAGACTGCCGCCGCCACAGTCGCTGCCGCCGCTGTAATGGATCCTCCCCCACCAACCATTCCAGCTGCACCCGTGCTGACCGCGCCAGACAGCGCTTTTCCTGCGCCTGTGCGCGAAGGCAGCCAGGCGGCTGCTCCGGCTACGCCCAAACGTACAACAGAGGAACGGCCGTTCCCCACCGAACAGCCAGCCGCTGAAAAACCACCTGCCGCCAACCTCAACAAAATCGCCGCCGACGTAGAAACCAATGCCCGCAAAGCCACCGCCGGCGCAGCCTTCGGCCTGGCAAACTTCACCGATTGGCTCACCGACATGCTGCTCCGCCTGCGCCCACCACGCCAGGAAGACGACGAGCCAACGAATTGGGCAATTCCGGCGGTCATCGCCATTGTCATTCCCCTGCTGGTAGCCATCATTGTCACCGGCGTCTACCTGGAACGCGGCCGTGTGCGTCGTTTCGCCGAGCTTAAGACAGAAATAGCGCAAAATATCGGCCAGGCCGATGGCGCAGAAACGCCGGATCAGGCGCGCCAATACTACGACCAGATCATCTTACTGGCCGACGAAGCCGACGCTTTGCGTCCCGGCGACGGCGAAGTGACCCGTCTGCGCCAACAAGCCATGACGGAACTAGATCAACTGGATGGCGTTTCTCGTCTCCAGGTGCGGCAGTTACACGAATTTACCAGCGAGGTCATCCTGACGGACGTCGTTTTGCAAAGTGGGTTTAGCGGCGGGATTTTTACGCTGGACAGCAACAGCAACGTCTACTTTCATCCCTCGGACGAGACATACCTGAATCTGTCCGGCGATCCGACACAGATAAGTTTTAAGGGCAAAGCGTTAGGCAGCCACGTCGTGGGTACCATTGTGGATATGATGTGGCGGCCGGCGGGCACGGCCGTTACCCGTGAGGGCCTGGCTATGTTAGACGCCAGCGGGGCGCTGCTGACCTATTTCCCCAACATGCTGGATACCCGCGTCGCCCCACTGGGTCTGTCCAGCGTCTGGCAAATTCCCACCGCTATGTCATCATTCGACGAGCGCCTCTACGTGCTGGACCCTGGCGCGCGCGAAATCTGGAAATATTTCCCCGATGGCGATGGCTTTATCATCAAAGATGATGAACAAGTGCTGGTTCTGGACCCCAGCGCCGATTTGAACACGGCCGTTGATTTGGATTTGTACAGCGAGGATGGCTCTTTGTTGTTGTTGTATGGCGACGGCCGTATCCGCTATTACGACACACGGTCCGGCCGGGTACAGTGGGATGAGGCCGAATTACTCCAAAACGGCGGCCTGACTATTCCTCTGGTGGCTCCCAGCTCGGCCCAACTGGTGGGCAAAGGGCTAAACGCTTCCATTTTTGTGGCAGATCCGGGCAGCGGCCGTATCGTGCAAATCGCCCGCGGTGGCCGGGTCATCGCCCAATATCGCGCCACCAACGAAACCGGCACGGAACTCTTCGACCACATACAGGGTTTCGCCATCGCCGAAGCCCCCCTGCGCATTTTCGTCACCGACGGCAGCAAACTCTACGTTGCCACCCAGGATTAGCCCCCCGCTAAAAAAACCTTTCTAACCGCGGAGGGCACAGAGGTCGCAGAGGGAAAATTCGCCAGAAAAAAAACTCCGCGTTCTCCGCCGTTAGATTTTCACCGGCAAATTTACGCCTGATCTGTTGGCTCTTCAGTTGCAGGTGATTGTATCAAGACCACTTCGCGCCGTGGCGAGGCCAGATCAATGCCGCGAGCCTCAAATTCCAGTCGTATGCGCCGCCGCAAGTCCCGCTGCACCGCCCACTGCTGGTTTGGCGCAGTTTTGACCATCAACCGCAGCCGCACCGCCCAGTCGTCCAGCCCTTCAATCCCTGTCACTTGCGGGGGTTCCAGCAAAAAGGGCGCCATTGCTTCGTCGGCCGCCAGACTCTCACCGATAGCTTGCAGCGCCGCCAGGGCGCGATCCACGTCGGCGTCGTAGGCGATGCCCACGTCTATAATTGCCCGCGACCAATCGCGTGTGCGATTGGCGACGATGCGGATTTCGCCGTTGGGGATGATGTACAACGTGCCGGCCACGTCACGCAAGGTGGTGGCCCGCAGGGTCATTTCTTCCACGTTGCCGATAACGCCGTTTACCTCAATCACGTCTTCGACCATGTATTGGTTTTCTATCAAAATGAACAACCCGCTGATGGTGTCTTTGACGAGGGTTTGCGCGCCCAGGCCCAGCGCCAGACCGACCACACCGACGCTGGCCAGCAGCGGGGCAACCGGCACGCCTACTTCCTGGAGTACCATGACAACGGCCGTTGCCCCAATCAACACCGATCCCGCACTGTGCAAAACGTTCGAGATGGTCTTGGCGCGTTTATCCAATGCACTGCCACCCTGAATGTCCAGCAGCCGCACACGACGAGATACATAATTCACGACAGCGCCCAATAAAAAATAAGCGGCCACGCTCAGAGCGATAATTGCCAGAATCGTCAGGCCGTGCTCCAGGAACCACTGTTGAATCTGCTCAAGTGCATGGGTCATACATCATCTCTCTTTGTTCAGTTGGACAGCTCCAGAAGAAGGGGAATCAGGCTAATCGGGTGGATGGTTTATACAGGTGCGACGCACTTCAATGTGCGTCGCACCCGTCAGACAAATCCGGCTAGAAGTAACTGAGGCCGTTGTCATCCTCAAGCTCATCGCCTTCAGAATCGTCGAAGTCTTCGTCATCGAAATCTTCGTCGTTAAAATCTTCGTCATCAAAATCTTCGTCGTCTATTTCTTCAACATCATAATCCAAAGAGACCCACAAAGAGAGCATCGGGCCTTCATCCACCGTTTCCAGGCGCATGGCCACCACGTCTGCCTGCTGGCGCAGGCGCATTTCATCGGGATAATCCAGTTTCACAGGACGGCCCTGACGCCAGGCGTCCTGACAACGGTTCACAATATCTGTGCCCTTAGCGGTCCGCAACTGGCACAACGCTATCGCCCGATCATCGGGGCCTTCATGGATAGACTGCAACCAACGCTGCGGCGTGGGATGAAAATCGGGTGTTGGACCTTCGATAATTGTGATAAGTTCGGGTTTTATTGCCGACATGTTTTCACCTTTTCATTTAAATATCATCCGCGCAGCAAAAAACTTCAAACAGTAGACTGCTGCTGCGTGCAATAGTCTACTGTTTGAAGGGCGGTCTGGCAATACTTCTAATGGACTAATTGCATTTGTTCCCGGCGTTTGGGCAGCGCCGGGACATCAAGAGACCTGAAGCATTATTGGGCGGCGGCCAACACAGCGATGGCTCCGTCCGTCATGCGTATGTCTAACGTTCCGTTTTGGATAGTAAAGGAAGCGGCCGATTGCAGCGCGGCCAGGAACTGCGCCTCTTGCTGCATTTTGCCTTCCGGTTCCGGGCAATAGGCGCGGGTGGTTCCCAATAGTCCCACTGTGATAGCGTCGCCATTGACGGTGTATGGCCCAAAGTATTGGTTGCAGCCGGCTGAACCTTGCACGTTGCCATCTTCGCCAAAGGACATGGTTATTTCTGAGCCTTCCAGCAGGCCAACGGCGGCCTGGCTGCCATTGTTGAACGTGTTGACCGTCCAGACCGGGCCAACCAGACTGGTAGCCTGAACGGCCGTAAAGGAAGCAATCAGAGCGCCATTGGCATCGCGCAGTTCCAGGGAATCGCCCTGAACGGCAAAGGTCGTGGCGTTGGGCAAAGCGGCCAGGTACGCGGTCTCTTGTTGCATCACGTCTTCGGCGCAGGCCATCATGGTGCTGGCGATGTTGGAATTGATGGCGATATTGCTGCCGTCTACCGTGAAGGAGGTGCTGTAATTGTTGCAGCCGCCATTGCCGGAGAGGGAACCATCGTCACCGAAAACGGCCGTTACCGACGACCCCGCCACCAACGAGACAACCGCATCCTGTCCGTTATTGTAGCCGGTAAGCTGCCAGGTTGTGCCGGTGAGCGTCGCGGGCGTGACGGCCGTAAACGCGGCCATCAGCGCGCCGTTGGCGTCCAACAGCTTCAACACGTCGCCTTCTATCTGGAAGGTCGTGGCGGCGGGCAAAGCGGCCAGATACGCAGTTTCGCGCTGCATGATGGCTTCGTCGCAGGCCATCATGGTGCTGGCGATGGCCGGATTGATGGTAAGGCTGCTGCCGCTGACGGTGTACGTCCCGGAATAGTTGTTGCAGCCGGCGTTGCCGCTCAACGTGCCGTCTTCACCGAAAACGGCCGTGATTTGCGCACCATCCAGCACGGCAACGACACCGCCTTGCCCATCGTTGTAGTCGGTGAGCATCCAGGACGTGCCGGCCAGAGAAGTTTCCGCCGCATCCGGTGTGGCGACCGACCCTGACGCCGCGGCCGTGTACGAGGCAATCAACGAACCGGTGGTGTGGCGCAGTTCCAAAGAATCGCCCTGAATGACAAAGGTTGCGGCGTTGGGCAAAGCGGCCAGATAGGCAGCTTCTTGCTGCGTCACGTCTTCAGCGCAGGCCATCCTGGTGGTGGAAATGGCCGGATCAATGGTGATGTTACTGCCATCCAGGGTGTAGGATGCGTTGTAGTTATTGCAGCCGGCGCTGCCGCTGAGCGACCCATCCTCGCCAAAAACGGCCGTGATCGCCGTATCGGCCAGCAGCGAGGTGACGCCGCCCAACCCGTTGTTGAAGCTGGTAAGCTGCCAGGTTGTGCCGGTGAGGGATGTGGGCATGACGGCCGTGTACACGGCCACCACCGCGCCAGCAGCATCGGTCAAGGTCAGGCTGCTGCCGTCAATTTGCCAGGTAACGGCCGTGGGCAGCGCGGCCAGATAAGCTGTCTCCTGCTGCATGACCGGGTCCGCGCAGGCCATCATCGTGGAGGCAATTGCGTCGTTGATGGTGAGATTCGCGCCATCCACTGTGTAAGAGGTGTTGTAGCGGTTGCAGCCACCGCCGCCGGACAGCGAACCATCTTCACCGAAAACGGCCGTTACTTCAGCGTCCACCAGGGCAGGCATGCCCTGAATGCTTTGCAACTGCCACAGCGTGCCAACCAACGTCAGCTCAGCGGTAGATTCCGTCGTCACCGGCGTCTGGCTGACGATGTTCACCAGCGTATATTTCAACGAAGAGCCATCGGCCGGCGGATTCTCGATGGTTTCCACGCTGACCAGCAATTCATATTCGTACCCAGGCTCAAAGGTGAATCCTTCGATCTGCTGGTAAAACAGCGTGTAGGCATCGGCCGGATTCTCTTTAACTTGCATACATGTCTGCGGGCCAACGCCCACACAGTCCACCAGTTCCGGGCCAACGTACAAGGTTTTTACGTCGCCTTCTGCGCTGGGCTGAACGGCCGTTTCGTCAGTCGTTCCCGCGGGCGTTTCGGCCGGTGTTTGCTCGTCGCCCGTTTGATCTGCGCCGCCGCAAGCCACCAGCAGCGCCAAACCGGCCAGCAAAAGGGCGATCAACAACCAATTGGAATTCTTTTTCATCTCATTCTCCTTTTAATTTTGTTTGGCAGGCTCCATTTCAGCCGCCATGACGTTGTAATTCTCAAATCTTTGTTTGTAACGGCCCAACGCGGCCAAATGTTGCAGCGCTTATGCGCCACTCATGAAACCATCACGCAGACCCTTCAGGTGCGACGCACTTTTCCCAGAGTAGTGGGCCACAACTATGCTGTTTGCAAGTACGTCACACCTCTAAAATCCGCGTTTATCCGCCGCATCCGTGAAAATCCGCGTCCTATTTCTTAAGAGTGCAAACGTTATTCCTTGATTGTAACGTAGAAAAAATCGCGGTCTGACTGACGCAGGTAACGGTCGGTCCAGGTTTCCATTCCCTCCGGGAACAAAGGGATGGCGGCCAACGTCTCGTCTGGTCCGGCGGTAACGGCCGTAAAATGCACCCACGATTCGTTAATATCCAGCAGCAACCCATCTTCCACGCCCGCAGCAGCCATCGCTTCGGCCAGGGTGGGCATACTCATGCTGGGTCCGGCCAGAAAATAAAGCACGTCGCTGTCCGGGCTGATGCCCAGACCAGAGCGCCAGGTGACGATGTTGCCGTTGATGTTTCCGCCCCAGGTAGTAATAGACCCATTATAAACACGAGGGTTAATTTCGCCATCTTCCACCACCAGGCGGGCGTTTTGCCGCCAGGCAGCCAGTTCATCCGCCGCGCTAAAATCTTGCCCCCAGATGCCAATGTCCACACCGCCGTCGGCGTAAATAGCCACGGTAGCGTAACCATCTTTGGCGGGCAGCGCTTCCAGGCCGCCGGACATCGCGCCGTACTCGCCATGCGAAGCCATGAAACCGCCGTTAAACGTCGCCAGCAGCCGGTCGGCGCGCCGGTGTTCGGCGGGGATGAGGCCGCTGCCACGCGGGCCATCGGCCAGCGCTGGTTCTAGCGTGCCCAGGACGTAATGTAAATTCACCCGGCTCAAGTCAAAGGCAACGAGGGCGACGAGAGCATACGGCCGTTCCGCATCCGGCTGTAAAAAAGTACGCACCGCCACCACATCGCCCGCCGCGTTGGTCAGATAAGGCTGCCACTGCCCTTCGCCAACCAGGTCGCCAAAAGGCGGCAGCGGCGGCAGCGTCCAGGGAATGGGCGTGGGAGATGGCGTGGCGCTGGGCGGCGGCGTCTGGGTGGGCGTGGCCGATGGCGCGGGCGTGGCGTCTGGTGGCAGCGGCGTGGGAGACGATACGGCCGTTGCCGTTGCGGTAGGGCTGGGGGTGATGGGAACGGCCGTGGGCGATTCCACCTCCCAGGGCGCGGCCGCTTCTTGCAGGCCCAGGCCGTACTGCGCCTGCCGCGCCCCATCCTGCACTTCAAACAGCGCGGTCTCCAACAGGGCCACGCCGCGATTGCCAAGCACCTGCCGCAGCGGGCGGGCCACTTGCGCGCCCAGCCCCGGCCACCGGCTGACAGCCACGATGCCCAGCAACCCGATAAAGCCCATCAGGGCGACGAACAGCAATATTTTTTGGCGGCGAGATCGTTCTTTCATGCTATTTATTAGTTTAGCTTCGCTTTAGGGTTTGCCTTGCTGTAGCTGGCGGCCTGCCAGGGGAATACGCCGTCACCGGCGCCGATTTCCACCACACTCCCTGCACAATTCACGGGAGACGCTGCCACGGCCGAAACGGCCGTTCTACCCACTTCCACTTTACCACCGACGCCCACAATTGGCACAAAAACGGCCGACACAGAACACCAATGACCCATTACGATGCCGGTCATCGGTAGAATTTGCCCTGACTTGGGGCAATGGTATGATTGTTACCAATGTTGTTCGCCGTTTTATCGTCTTGCTCCTGGCTGATTTTGCCCAACACGGAATGCCCCTGGCCGGGAATGCGAAAAATTAATGGAGGAGTATGTTAGCAAAGCGCAAAATTACCTTTTGGTTCCTTGTCCTGGCCGCGTTGACGGCCGTTAGCCTTTTGCTGGCTGGCTGTTCCGGCGCAGACCCCACGCCGACCGCTGCGCCCACAGCCGAAGTACCGCCCACCAACACCCCAGACGCCGGTGATACCAGCGAAACAGGCGACGCTTCCTGGACCAGCGTCCAGGAAGCCGGTAAGCTGGTCGTTGGCGCGTCTTTCGATTACCCACCGTTTGAATATTACACGGAAGATTTCAAGCAGACCGGCTACGACGTCGCCCTCATCAACGAGATTGGCAAACTGCTCGGCGTCGAGGTCGAAATCAACGACATGGCCTTTGATGGTCTGGGCGACGCTCTGGTTTTGGGCCAGATTGACGCCGCTATCTCCGCCATTTCCTTCACCGAAGCCCGCGACGCCGTGGTGGATTTTTCCAATATCTACTACATCAGCGAAGATGGCATCCTGGCGCAAAAGTGGATGGAAATGGAACCCATCACCACACCGGAGCAAATTGTCAATTTGCGCGTGGGCGTGCAGCGCGGCTCGGCCTTCGCTGACTGGATCTATGACGACCTGATCGCCACGGGCGAGATGAGCGAGAGCAACCTCTTCGTTTACCTGCAAGCGCCCGACGCCCTGCGCGACCTGCGCCAAAACCGGCTGGACCTGGTGATCGGCGATCTGCTGCCGGCCCAGGTCGCCGTCAACGCTTACGACGATATTGAACTGGTGGGACAGGGTTTGAACCGTGAGCGTTACGCCATCGCCGTGGCTTTGGGCGCGACCGAATTGCAGACAAAAATGAATGAAGCGCTGATCACGTTGCAGAATAACGGCCGTCTCGCCGAACTGGCCGCCGAATATCTCAACCTCGACGCCAGCGAAGTCGCCCCCATCCCCACACCCCACCCCAATCCTGAACCCACACCCGCCCCACCGCCCACCCCGGTCTGCCGCGATGGCATGACCTTCATTCAGGATTTGAACTTCGACGACCAGAACATGACCAGCCCGCCGCAGTTTGCGCCGGGGCAAGCCTTCCAAAAAGGGTGGCGCATTCTCAACAGCGGCACCTGCACCTGGGACAGCACCTACACCTTTGTTTACGCCGGTGGCAATGTGCCCGCGGCGCGCATGGGCGGCCAACCGCAGACCATCCAGGGACCTGTCGCCCCAGGCCAGACATATGACGTATCCGTGAATCTGGTTTCGCCATTGGCTCCGGGCATCTACCAGGGCTTCTGGACGATGCGCGCCCCAACGGGGCTGTTGTTCGGCAACCGCGTTTGGGTTGGCATCGAGGTGGTCGGCGCGCCGACAGCCACGCCTGCGCCCACACAGACGCCCTCCCCAGACATTGCCTTCACCGTAGACCGCACCAACATCCGGGCCGGGGAATGCGTCACCTTCTCGTGGAATGTGAACAACATCCAGGCCGTCTTCTTCTATCCGCAGGGGGCCAACTGGCAGAACTTTGGCGTGACCGGCCAGGGAACCAGCGTGCAATGCCCGGCGCAAACCACCACCTATGAACTGCGCGTGCTGAAGCGTGACAACACCTTCGACATCCGCCAAATCACCATTGTTGTGGCACAACTGCCGGGCGCGCCGGTCATCAACCGCTTTACAGTAGACCCGGCCCAGATCAACACCGGGCAGTGCGTCTCGATTGTCTGGCAGGTGTCGGGCAATGTGAACAGCGTGCGCATCTTGCGCGGCAGTACGCCGGTTTGGGATGGCGCGCCGATTACCGGTTCTACCAGCGATTGCCCGCCGGGCGACGGCCGTATCTCTTACGTCATCGAAGCCATCGGCCCAGGCGGAACCAACCGGGAACAGCGCGACGTGACCGTAGTGCAGCCACCACCGCCGCCTACGGCCGTTCCGCCCACCGCCACGCCGGTCATCATCCCCACCGCCACGCCGCAGCCGCCCATCATCAACTCCTTCGTCGTCAGCCCCGGCCAGATCACCGCCGGGCAGTGCGTCAACGTCACCTGGAACGTCAGCGGCGGGGCCAGCCGCGTCAACATCTTGCGCAACGGCACGCCGATTATTGACGGGGCGTCGTTCAGCGGCGCGTTCCCGGACTGCCTGAACCAGGCCGGAAACTACGCCTATCGCCTGGAAGCCAGCGGGGCCGGACAAACAGTCACGCGGGATCAGTCGGTGACGGTGACGGAAAACGTGCCACCCACGCCCACGCGCTCACCGCTGGTGGGGGTAAATTGGACGCTGGCAAACATGAACATGAACCAATTGCTGCCACCGGGTCTGGTGATTACGGCCGTCTTTGATGACAACGGCCGTGTCAATGGCAGCAGCGGTTGCAACACCTACAACGGCAACTACAGCGCCAGCGGCAACAACCTCACCGTCGGCCCCCTGGCAACCACCGGCATCTCTTGCGACGAGACCACCATGCAGATTGAACAGCAAGCCGAGCCAGAGCAGGGGGAGGGTGATGGAATCGGGAAGCAGTTGCGTGTCGAAATCAATGAAGGTCAGCGCAATCAGCGCCCAGACAAAAATCAGCGCCAATGCTGCGGTCAGCGTTGGGCCAAAGTGCCAGACGGTAAAGGCCGACAGCAGGCCGGTCAGTGCCTCGATAATGGGGTAACGCGGCGAAATAGCCGCTGCGCACCCGGAACAGCGTCCCTTG
>CALFEW010000445.1 GCA_937958365.1 uncultured Chloroflexota bacterium
TGACCAACCAACCCCACCTATGTTTGCCCGAAGACCCCCCCACTCCCGCGCCCGACCCGGCGCAACACCCCAAGAAAACCTTTTGGGCCGCCTGCTCGACCCTATTGATTTGTTATCGGAGGCCGTCTTCAGCATCCTGATTGTGCTGACTTTTACCCTGGCCTTCAGAATCCTCAAGCTGGACGGCGACCCCGGCGCACTGGCTTCAGGCAGCCTGGGGACCGAATTGTTCATCGCCGTTTTGGGGGCAACGGTGGCCTGGGGCGTTATAGATGGCATCATGTATGCCCTGATGTCGGTATTTGAACGCAGCGAACGGCATCGTTTGCTGTGGTACATTCAGGATGCGGCCACACAAGAAGAGGCGGTGGAAGTCATCGCCGAAGAGTTTGACCATATTCTGGAGCCAATTACCGGTGAGGAGCAGCGCCAAATGCTTTATCAGGATGTGCTGGCGCATCTGCACGACGGGCAGCCACGGCCGGTTGGCGTGCAACGCGAGGACATCGCTGGGGCAATGGGGTCGGTGCTGGTAGCTGTCGTGGCGGTGCTGCCGTCGTTGGTCCCGTTTTTGCTGCTGCCACAGCAGCCGGGGCTGGCGATCCGCATCTCGAACGTGATCTCATTTCTTGTGTTGTTTGGCATTGGTTTTAGCTGGGGGCGGCATACGGGTACAAATCCGTGGAAAACGGGTTTGCTGTTGGCGGCGGTGGCGTTGGGGATGGTCTTGATTGCTATTCCATTGGGGGGGTAGCGGGTGGCGAGTAGCGGGTGGCGGACGCCTTCCCTTCTAAAAGGAATTTTATGACAAGTTATTTACGATATTTGCTATTGGTGGTGATGGCGTTGGTGGCGTTTGTGGGCTGCACGAAGGCGGCCGAAACGCCAACGGCCGTTCCCACTGCAACCACCGAATCTACACAACCAACGGCCGTACCCCCAACCACCGACGAAAATGACGGTCTGCCTCCGGTCGCAGCCTATAACCTGGGCGAAACGATCATCGTGCAGGCCGGTTTCCCCCAAGACAGCCGCTTCCGCGACATGCCGGTGCAGTTGAACGGCCTTATCGCCGTGCCCGATGCGGGCGATGGCCCCTTTCCGGTAATCATGGTGCTTCATGGCACGCATCCCGGCTGCCCGCTAGACGAAATGGGCGTTGATCGCTGGCCGTGCGCCCCGGAAGATGAGCAGCCCAACTACCAGGGCTTTGATTATCTGCTGCGCCACTTTGCGTCCCAGGGATACGTGGCGTTGTCTATCAACGCCAACGCCGAAAATACATTCGGCTTTGGCGAGCCACAGCCGGGCGAGCGGCTGCGCCAATTGATTGACCTGCACCTGAGCGCCCTGGCAACGGCCGTTTCCGGCGGCCAGAATGATTTTGGCGTGGCATTAAACGGCCGTGCCGACCTGCACAAGCTGGCTTTCATCGGTCACTCGCGGGGCGGTGAAGGCATTGTCTGGCTGGCCGAAGGGCTGGGCATGGCCGCGCCCGACGCCTTCGACCGTTTTGGTTTTGGGCCGGTGCGCGGGCTGCTGCTGCTGGCCCCGGCGGTCACTTTTGCTTTGCCATCCGCGCCCAGCGTGCCGCTGGCGGCCATTTTGCCCGCCTGTGATGGCGACGTGACGCATCAGGAAGGCCAACTTTTTTATGAAGCGGCGCGCCTGAATCCGGAACAAAACGCCTGGGCGACCTCTGTCTGGCTGGAACAGGGCAATCACAATGGCTTCAACAGCATCCTGGGCGGCGACCCGATGGGGACTTTTGGCCGGTCGGATTGCGACACCTTGTTGGACCCGGCCGTGCAGCAAGCCTTTCTGGTGGATTATGCCAGCGATTTTATGACGGCCGTTTTCAGCAGCGACACCGCCACGACCGACGCCGTACTGGCCCGAATGGGTCTGGACGTGCAAACGCCGGCCCCGGACAGCCTGTATGGCCGACCGGCGCGTATTTCCGGCCTGACGCCCATCGCCGACCGCTTGCGCCTGCTGGTTCCCGCCACCGCCGCCGAACTGACCACCAACTTGACCGGTGGCAGCGTAACGGCCGATGGCGTGACTACTTTTTTCTGTGAAGAAGGTTTCTACACGCCGATGATGAAACCGGGCAGCGAACCCTGCCGCCGGGTCAACCTGACGGTTCCCGGCAACCCGATGATGGTCGTGGTGTCTTGGGAGCAGCCGGGCGCGGCGTTACGCCTGGCCCTGCCCGAAGGGGCGGGCGACCTGAGCGGCTACGCGACGATGAGCTTGCGGGTGGCGGTGGACCCCATCTCCCCGCTGAATGCAGCGGGTGCGACCCAGGTTTTTTCGGTGCAGTTGACTGACGCTGCGGGGGCAACGGCCGTTGCCCAAACGCGACCTGACGAACCGGCCCTGCTCTTCCCACCCGGCGACGTGGAAGAGGACAACTTCTTCGAGGGCGGCCAGTTCACCGGCCGTGTGCCCATGACCACCATCCGCCTGTCTCTGGGCGACTTTGCCGGGGTAGACCTGACCCACATCACGGAAGTGGCGCTGCTGTTCGACCAGACGGACAGCGGTTCGTTGTTTATGGGCGATTTGGAAGTGATACGGCCGTAACCCTGTCTCGTCACCAGCTCAGGGAAAATACCGCAAAACTGTTTAAAGCACAGACAACCCTAAACGAGGCAGGCTGCAAACCTGCCTCGTTTTTAATTGGGATCGCGGCGCAAATCCTTGTCGGTAAAGACGTTGCGATCTACGCCCAGACTGCCGTTTTCCTGGTGGCGAATCTGATGGGGCACAATTGTGACCACGACGCGCTCTAAACCATTGAGCGCCATATTGAAGATAAAGACGCTGTTCTGATGCAGCGCTTGTTTCCAGGCGCTATCCATGGCCAGATGACCGACTACCACGTGGACGTAACTGTCGGGATTCTCCCGCAGCAGGTTTTCCACGTACAGGCGAATGGGGCGGTTGAGTTGGCGATACGGTGATTGTACGACCACCAACTCCCCTTCGCCGATCACCTTCGCCCACAACTCTTGTACCTTGTTGGCCTTTTCGGGATTCACGCCAATGTGAACGGCGTGCCAGGGATGCTGCAACGATTTGGCAAAATTGACCAGTTGGATTGTTCCGGCGTGAACGCCATCCACCAATACGACTGTTTGAACGGGATGAGAGGCGATGTCACATTCGTTTTCCTGCAAACTCAGGGCATGAGCCACATCCTTGTAATGGTGGTGTACGCGGAAAAAGGCGAATACCAGCACCGGAATCAGCAAAATCACGAACCACGCGCCGGAAGTGAATTTGGTGATGGCAAAGATCATCATGACAATGCCCGTACAAACGGCCCCGAAACCGCTGATGACCATTTTGAACTGCCAGCGCGGATCATATTCCATCACCGTTTCCAACCCCTTGACCTTTTCTCCTGGCTTGAGGCGGCCAATTTTGCGTAGACGCACGACCATGCCAGATTGTGAAATGGTGAAACTGAGGAAAACGCCGATGGCATACAATGGGATGAGCGCTGTTGTGCGGGCCTGCATGATAATGACCAGCAAGGAGGCGAGGGAAGCGAGCGTAACGATCCCCCAGGAAAACACCAACCGGCCGCCACGATAAGTCAATTGACGCGGTAAAAAGCCGTCGCCGGCGTGCAGGGCGGCCAGGCGAGGGAAATCGGCGTAACTGGTGTTGGCGGCCATGAGCAGGATAAGGGCAGTGCCGGCAACGACGGCCAGATAAAAGATGCTGCCATCACCAAAAATGGTGCGCCCCAACTGCGAAATGATGGTTTCTGTTTCGCTGGGTACGGCCTGAATCTGATGCGCCAGGAAAGTGATGCTCAGGAAGAGGGTGATTAAGATACCGCTCATCCATTGCAGGGTGATGGCGGCGTTGTGGCTGCGCGGCTCTTTGAAGGCGGTGATGCCATTAGAAATGGCTTCGATGCCGGTTAGAGCGGCCGAACCGCTGGAAAAAGCGCGCAAAATGAGAAAAAAGGTAAGGGGTTGGATGATGGTTTCTTGCACCATTTCCACGTCGGTTACGACGGGCAGGGTTCCGGCAAAATAGCGATAGATGCCCACGGCCAGGGTAAGCATCATCGTACCTAGAAAGAAATAAGTGGGGATGGCGAACACAGTCCCGCTTTCTTTGACGCCTCGTAGATTAATGACAGTCATGATCAGTATGACCACCAGCGCCACTTCCACGCGATAAGGGTTAAGCACCGGAAAGGCGGAAGCGATTTGGGCGACGCCGGAGGAGATGCTCACGGCGACGGTGAGGATGTAGTCGGTGAGCAGGGCGGCGCCGGCGATTTGGGCGGCCACTTCGCCCAGGTTGTCGCGGGCGACGATGTAAGCGCCACCCCCATTAGGATAGGCATAGATGGTTTGCCGGTAAGAGATGGTAACAATCACTAGCAAGACGGAGATGGCGATAGCCAGGGGGATGGAGAGGCCAAAGATGGCGGCGCCACCCCCAGCCAGCGCCAAAATGAAGAGGATTTCTTCGGTGGCGTAGGCAGTGGAGGAAAGGGCGTCTGAAGCGAAGACGGCCAGACCGATGGGACGGCTAACGGTCTGGTGTTCCAAATCGAGGGTAGCCAGGGGTTTGCCGAGTAGAAAGCGTGATAGGGAAAAGGGGGGGGCTTTACGTTTAGGTGTTGTATGGTCCATGATTATTCTCAATCTCCGGGTGAGGTGATGAATTGGGCAGTGGTCAGGGGTGTTGCAGCCGATGGCGGTCGAGCATGAGAGCCATGTCGTCTTGCAGGGTAATGGAGGGCGTCCAGGTGAGCGACGGAGTCAGGTCGTCCAGGGTAATGAGTAGCTGGTTTTGCCGGGCCAATTGGCGGCGCAAGAGCCAGCGGCGCAACCGGTTGGCATAGGGGATGGGGCTGTGGTGAATGTGGACGATAACGGCCGTTACCCCCAACTGTTCCGCCCCATCTACCACAGCGTGCCAATAATTGGCATACTGGCATAGCTGAACGTCGAGTGACACGCCGTAATCTTCGGCCGTCGCCGCCATATCTTCCAGGGCAGCGATGTCTTCGTCGGAAAAGTCCAACATGCCGGTTTCCGTGCCCAACTGCGCCGGATGCCGCACCGGGACCATCTTCAACAGCAGCAGGTCTGCCTGAGCGCGGCGCGACATGGCGCAGGCCAGGTGCAAAGCAGCCAGGGTCCAGTCCCTCTTGTCCATGACGATCATCAATCGCGTTTTTTCCATTGCCAAGCTCCTTGTAACGGCCGTATACCGCGTTCCGTAGGCGGCTGCTTACGGACACAGAATGCGTACACGGACTACCGTATACGGGCCAACGGTGACGGTTACTGATTACAGCTTACAATGGCGGGCGTAAAAATTGTGTCAAGGGAACGGGGGTGGGTATCAAGATTATATCAAGATGAGAGGGAGATTCAGGCGCTGTCTATAAAACGATAACCAATTCTGGATCGAACATGGCCGGAGGCTCAGGCGCTGTCTATAAAACGATAACCAATGCCCGGTTCGTTGAGAATGTAGCGAACGTTGGCGGCCGGGTTTTCGCGCAGTTTTTTGCGGATCTGGTTAATGTAAATCCGCACGTAGTGTGTCATGTCGGCATAATCGGCCCCC
>CALFEW010000446.1 GCA_937958365.1 uncultured Chloroflexota bacterium
TCTGGCTTGTCCAGGTTAGGAGGTTAACCTGAAAATGATGCCTACACCCGCCACATCATCCACTACCCGCCCACAGGCGGTTGCGGCGCTGCGCGAAATTGCGCGGGCGCTCAGCGCTGCCTGGGACCTGGACACCACACTGGACCTCATCGCCCGCAAAACCACCGAAGTGATGCACGTGGATTCCTGCACGATCTACTTGCTGGACCCGGACAGCGACACCTTGCGGCTGCGCGCTTCCACCGGCCTGTCGCGGCGCGCTCTGGGCCGGGCTACGCTGAAAGTGGGCGAAGGCATGACCGGTTATGCCGTCCAATCCAATCAGCCGATTTACGCCGCTGACGCGCAGGAAGACCCCCATTTCAAGCAAGTGACCGAAGCCGAAGAAACGTCTTACCGTTCGCTGCTGGCTGTACCCCTGGTCATCGAAACCCGGCCTCTCGGCGCATTGAACGTACAAACCCTGTCCACCCACGAATTTACGGCCGAAGAAATCGAAGTGCTGTCACTGGTTGGCGATCTGGCGGCCGGGGCGCTGGCAAAGGCGCAGTTGTACGATAAACAGCGGCGGCAAATTGAGGAATTACGCGCCCTGGCCCAAATCAGCGAGGTGGCGACGTCGCCACAATATCTGGATGATATTCTGGACGTGGTGACAGAACTGGCGGCGCAAGCGATGGGCGCGGCCGTTTGTTCCATCTTCTTGCTGGATGAATCGGGGGAGACGCTGACTTTGCGCTCCGCGAAACGCACCAGCAGCAGTTACCGGCCTCGCCCGCCGCTGCGCCTGGGCGAAGGTATCATCGGCCAGGTGGTGCTGACAGGCAAATTGGCCTATATCCCTGACGTGCGGATGGACAAACAATATCTGGGCGCGGAATTGGCCCGCGAGGAAGGATTGGTCTCTTTGCTTTCGGCTCCCTTGAGCGTGCGTGAACGGAACATTGGCGTGTTGAACTGTTACACCAATGAAACCGTCTATTTCACCGAAGAGCAGATGACGCTGTTTACCACGCTGGCGAACCAGACGGCGCTGGCGATTGAAAACGCGCGCCTGGTAACGAATGCGGCCGTTGTGCGGGAAATGCACCATCGCATCAAGAACAATCTGCAAACGGTGGCCATGCTGATGCAGTTGCAAATCCCGGACGCCGACCGGCTGGATACGCGCCAGGTGCTGGAGACGAACATTCATCGCATTCGCAGCATTGCGGCGGTGCATGAATCGTTGTCGGAGCAGGGCTTTCGCCTGGTGGACGTGAAGGATGTGCTGGAACGGATCACGCAGGCGACGGCCGAAACGATGCTGCGGCCGGATCAGAACGTGGAAATTGTGGTGTTTGGTGAATCTTTGCCGCTGCCCAGCCGGGCGGCCACAGCCCTGACGTTGGTGGTGAATGAACTGGTGCAAAATGCGTTGGAACATGCTTTTGTGGATCGGCGCGTTGGCCGGGTGGAGATTTCTTTGGGGCGGTCGCCGGATGAGCTGATTATTTTGGTGCGGGATAACGGCCGTGGCCTGCCCCCCAACCTGGAATATGGCCTGGGCCTGGAATTAACCACAACTTTGATAACCGATGACCTGCACGGGGGTTTTAAGTTCAACGCGCTGGCAGGCGGTGGCACAGAAGTCAGTATTCGTCTGCCACGCGAGATTGAGCGAGATTTAGTTTGAGTGAGTGAAAACGGATATGAGAATCTTGATTGCTGACGATGAATCTATCATCCGGCTGGGTTTGAAGGCGATGCTGGAAGGATTGGGGCATGAGGTGGTGGCGGCGACCAACGGCCGTGAAGCCCTGCAAATGGCCACCCGCTTCGAGCCTGACCTGGCTATCCTGGACATTAAGATGCCTTTCACCGATGGCTTGCAGGTCGCCAAAACCCTGGCGCGCAGCCGGCCGCTGCCCATTTTGCTGCTCACCGCCTACAGCGAGCAAGACCTGATCGAAAAGGCCACTGATTTGCCCATTCAAGGCTACCTGATCAAACCCATCAAACCGGCCGAGTTATCAGCGGCCATCAACGTGGCTTACAAACGCTTTTGGGAGCAGCAATCGTTGGCCGACCGCGCCGCCAAACTCCAGGAGACGCTGGAAATGCGCAAATTGGTGGATCGGGCAAAGGGTAAACTCATGGAGACGGGGCTGTCGGAAGCGGAAGCCTATCAGGCGATGCAGCGCGAAGCGCGCAACAAAGGGCGCAGCATCAAGGATGTGGCTCTGGCGATTTTGGCGGAATAAGCAAAAAAGCCCGGTAAGCAGTTACTTACCGGGCTTTTTTTAGGCCGTTGCGTTGGCCGGTTTGGTAACGGCCGTGGGTGGTTCGGCCACGTCTACCTGAGTAAAAGTCAGCTCATTGTTCGCCATGTCAATCAGGATGTGGTCGCCGGTGCGGAACTCGCCGCGCAGCAGGCGCACAGACAGCGGGCTTTCCACGTAGCGTTGAATCGCCCGCCGCATGGGACGCGCGCCAAAATCTTTGTCGTAGCCCTGATCAGCCAGCCATTTCTGCGCCGCTTCCGTCAGGACGATGGTCAGGTTGCCCTGGTCGGCCAGCCGCTCTTGCACTTCCTTGATTTGCAGCTTCACAATCTCCAGCATGTCGGTTTGCGACAACGGCTCGAAGATGATGATTTCATCAATGCGGTTGATGAATTCGGGCCGGAAAGTTTCTTTCAGGGCTTCTTCGATGCGTTTGTGGTCGGCTTTTTCCTGTGGGTCGCGCACGCCGGCAAAACCCAGCGCGCCCGACTTGTGGACGAAGGATGTACCGACGTTGCTGGTCATAACGATGACGCTGTTGCGGAAGTTGACGATGCGGCCCTGACCGTCGGTCAGACGGCCGTCATCTAGCAGTTGCAGCAGCGTATTCCACACGTCCGGGTGGGCCTTCTCGATTTCATCGAAGAGAACGACGGAATACGGCCGTCGGCGCACCTGCTCTGTCAGTTGGCCGCCCTGTTCGTAGCCGACGTAGCCTGGCGGCGCGCCAAACAAACGGCTGACAGTATGCTGCTCGCGGTATTCGCTCATGTCAATACGCACCAGCGCTTCCTCATCATCGAAGAGGAATTCGGCCAGAGCTTTTGTCAGTTCGGTCTTGCCCACGCCAGAGCTGCCCAGGAAGATGAAGGAGCCTAACGGCCGTTTCGGATCACTCATCCCCGAACGACTGCGCCGAATCGCGTCGGCCAGGGCGGCAATCGCCTTTTCCTGCCCCACAATGCGCTCGTGGAGCCGCTCTTCCATGTGCAGCAGCTTATCGGCTTCCGTCTCCAGCATTTGCGTCACCGGAATGCCCGTCCACGAAGCCACCACCTCGGCGATGTCGTGCTCATCTACAACCTCGTCCAGCTTTTGCTCCGACTGCCACTTTTCACGGGCCGCCTGAAATTCGGTTTGCACGCGCAGGCGCTCCGCCCGTTTCACGGCCGCGCGCTCATAATCGCGCACCGTGTGCGCTTCTTCCTCTTCCACGATGAGTTTGTCTAGCTGTTTTTTATGTTCTTTGAGATCGGCCGGCAGGGTGTGCAGCGCCACCCGCAGTTTGGCCGCCGCTTCGTCCATCAAGTCAATCGCCTTGTCGGGCATGGCCCGATCCGTCACGTAGCGGTTGGATAATTTAGCTGCCGCCACCAGCGCCGCGTCCGAATAAGTGATTTTGTGATGCGTCTCGTAGCGGTCGCGCAGGCCATAAAGCATCTGAATGGTGTCTTCCACCGATGGCTCATCCACGAAAACGGGGGCAAAACGGCGCTCCAGGGCGCTGTCGCGCTCGATGTACTGCCGGTATTCGTCCAGCGTGGTTGCGCCGACGCATTGCAGTTCGCCGCGGGCCAGGGCCGGTTTGAGCATGTTGCTGGCGTCCATCGCCCCTTGCGCCGAACCGGCGCCCACGACGGTGTGCAGTTCGTCAATGAACAGGATGATTTCGCCCTGAGCGCGCTGAATTTCTTCCATCGCGGCCTTCAGACGCTCTTCAAATTCGCCGCGGAAGCGGCTGCCGGCGATCATCGCGCCCAAATCGAGCGAAACGACCATTTTGTTGAGCAAATTTTCCGGCACGTCGTTGTTGATGATTTTTTGCGCCAATCCTTCGACGATGGCCGTCTTGCCCACGCCGGCT
>CALFEW010000447.1 GCA_937958365.1 uncultured Chloroflexota bacterium
CGCTTTTCTTAGTCCGCTTTTGAATCTCTATCCCAATTGCCTTGACGGCCTGGCCGATTTGCATCGCCTGATCATTCGTGACGTAGCGGTCTGATGCGCCCAATTGAGCTTCGACCAGTTCCAAACGATCGGCATATTTTTCAATTGTTTCTTTGTTTTGCGCCAGTTGGGCATCATGCTGGTCAAGCCTGGATTCCAGCAATACTTGATTGCGGGCAAGCTCGGCCATCGCCATGATCAGGCGGTAGGCCTGCACAGCGGGCGTATCCGCTTTAAGGAGGTCGGTGAAATCTTCTTGCATGGTCAGGCGACCGGTTTGGAATGCTTCCCACAGCACTTTAGCTGCTTCTCCCTGATATCTTTCGAGGCGTTCTCGGATTTCATCTTCGCGAACAGACCGTGTTGAGATACCGGCTAACCAGAGCGGCACCAGATCTACACGCAATAAGACAAACTGCCGGCGACCTTTTGACGTTTGTATTTCCCCATTGCGCTGTCCCTGGAGCAAAATGGTGCTGCGTTGTACTCGCTGCGATTGACCAGCAAAGTCTAGATTCAGAGCGTCACACAGATGACGTAGGGATACATATACGCTGTTGTCTTCTCCGCGAACAGCAAGTAGTTCGTCTTCATAAAATAGCACGGTTTTCTGTTCGATGATGCGAAGATTTTTTTTCTGCTCGTCCATGAATCTCTTTCTCCGATAGTTGCTGCTACATTACATAATCCCGTATGTAAAATACATAGCGAGTTATGTAAATTTTTATGAAGCATATAGGCAACGATGTTTTTGCCCAATGCGTCGCACAAATTCAGGGTGATGGTTTAATAGAGGACGTTTGCTCTGAGGCTAAACGGCCGTGTTTCACCCAAACCTCTCGACTCCCCCTATGTGTAACCAGGGATTTCTATGGTGGTACGGACTTGAATCCGTTCCGAGACGTTCACGAGGATGTTCCCTTTGCGGTACTCTTCCCAGGCGTAGGCGACGAGCAGGTGGTACATATCAAACACACCACAGCCGGCAGCCTGGCCGATCGGCGTGTAACCGGGTTCTGCCTTTGCTTCGGCGTCAATGGCCTCGCGCAAATCTGGGGGCAGGCGAATACTCTTTGGCTCACGGCCGGCAACTAGATTTCGCCCCTTCGCTGCGGCTACCTGTTTATCTGTTAACCCAGGGCGAATCAAATTCCCCTCTAGTTTTTTTGCACTGGACGCTTTTTTTTGCGATCTGCCGGTTTTGACGAGGGCATCTAAATCGAACTCATCGTTCATAGCAATCTCCTGGCAATACCTGCGTAGGCCGTTAAAGGCAAGCTGTCTTTGCCAACGGCCGTTGTGTATTCATACAATGTAAGGCCAATTTCGGGGGCTTCTTTCACTTCCACTCTTTCAGCTATCGGTTGTGTGACTGTGCTGGCGCCATACACCTGGCGCATCGCCTCCATGACGCGAGTGGCCTGGCGTGTACGAGGATCATACATGGTGGGTACGACTAGAGTAAGTCGAGCCCGAATCACGTCAGGCATCTGCCGCCGTAAGTTTACCAGATGATCCGTATGTTCCTGAGCGCCATCAAAATCCACCGCTTTTGTTGCTGTGGGCACAATGACCTCTTCCGCAAAATTGTAGACCGCATTGGTCAACGAACCCAGATTGGGCGGACAGTCTAAAAAGATGTACCCGAATGTTTCGGTCAGCGAAGCAAGCGCATTGGCAATGATCGTGTTCATTTCATTGCCTGAACCGTGTCGTGCCCCCACCAGCGAGAGAGCCACCAGTTCTTCAATTGTTTGCTCCAACTTTCGACTGGAAGGGATCACAAACAGATTGTTACGCGGGTAATCGGGCAAACTTGCGTTTACAATGTTGGCCCGGAGCTTGTCGGGATCGCGCAATACATTGCCGATGCACATGCCGCGCACTTTATCTCGAAGCCCCAAAAATTTGGCAACGTGTGATTGAGGATCAAGATCAACGATTAAGACGGCCGTCTTTGGGTTTGCCCTGGCGACCAGGTCGGCCAATTGCACGCAAGTTGTTGATTTACCCGTGCCACCTTTGTTGTTGGTCACGGCGAAGATTTTTGCGGTCATTATTGCTTCACTCCTGAATTCCACGCTGTATACCGCATAGTATACAATGAGTAAAAACTATATTCAAACTACCAGTTTTTAATAAAAACTATTGTATACAATAATTGTATACAATATATACAGTTTTTTCGTATTTCCGCGTAGAGACCCGTAGCATGGGATTGGTTGACTGGATGCCCTAAAAAGTCGTCGGCCCTCACAGCGCGAATTTGAGGCGTTTCAGGGGAACTGCAAAAAAACGTTTTTGGCGTTAAGGAAACTGTCTGCTGTCTGTAACGCCAGGCCCTGGTCTGGCCAAAACCTATTACCAGACGGAGCAAGTCTTGGTTGGTGTCATCCAGGAAGAGGATGACGAACCGGGCCGCTATCTAGCGCTAATTGCCGCTGCCAACCAGGAGGGCTGGCAAGTGGCCGAGGTGTGGCTGGAAGATGGGGATGAGATGGCGATCAATGACCTGGGGGAAGGGCTGCCACTCGATGATGTGAACTGCCCTGGTAGCATTCGGTTGAAGAGCGACGCCGCAGCGGTTCACCAGCACGGCCGTTATCCAGACTGCTATTCGCTTTTCATTCTCAGCTAAAAGGTTCTTTGGACCTGTGCGTCCGTGCCTGCGGCCGCACAGGTCTCTACCATACGACCGCTGCTTGCAACGGCCGCATGACGCCAACAATCGTCTTGCAACGAGGCGATCAGGTTGTTTTTTTGGCTGGTTCCACAGAGAGACGTACGGCCGTACGTTCCTGGCCGTCAATGTCTACGTCAACCAGCGCTGGGATAAAAATGATATCTTTGCCCTCTTCGGCCAGATACCCTTTAGCAATGATGACCGCTTTTATTGCTTGATTAACAGCGCCGGCGCCAATGGCCTGTATTTCTACACAGCCATGATCTCGATACGTTCCGGCAATAGCCCCGGCCACTGCGGCTGTGCGCGATTGAGAAGAGACTTTGATTAAACTCATGTTGTCAACCTCCTGTTTTGAATGACCTTCGGCAACATCCACGGTTGTGGGTGCGACAATTTTTCCAGGCTTATCCAGCCACTTTCTCGACTACTATAGCTTGTTGGTGAGCGCCCGACAAGCTTGCGAGGCAACATCTGATTTTTCCGGCCAATTTTGGGTGTGCATCAGGGTCATTGCCCACGCCATCCCCCATAGAGAAGGATCACGCCCCGTTAGCGCGCCTGCCGCAAAATCTCCGCCATGCGTTCATCCAGCCGATCTTCCGTGAACAGGCCAAATTCCCCAAAATCGCGGAACGTCCATAACGCCCAATGCAGCCCGGCCGCATTCATCAGGCTGACCTTATCGCCAATCAAGGCGTAGCGCGAGTCGCCCGGCGAACCAGCCATCGCACCAAATTCGCCTACAAACAGGGGGACGTTGTGCGTGTTGGCCCACTCCAGGTAGGGCTGAATATCGGCTAAAAGCTGCTCACGGTTATATTCGACCGATGTGGCGCGTAAATAATCCAGCCCCAGGCTGATGCTGCCACCCTGGTTGTCCGGCGCGTAAATCCAACCGCGCACCTGGAAGGTGTCACCCGGCGCGACGGGGAAGAGTGGTTCGCTGAGCAGCCAGATGGCCTGGGACCAGATGGCATAGCCCTCTCCGTCGGCGTCGCTGCTCAGTTTGAGGCTGTAACGGCCGTTATGGGCCACTTCCGTACTCCATTCACCGCTGAAACCGGTGTCGCTCCAAAACGTCCAGTTGGCGATCTGCTCCGGCGTGTCCACCGAGGCGTCTTCCATGCCGGCGTTATAGACAAATTGCGACACGCCATTATGCAGCACTTCCAGGTCGTCGAACCAGACATCGCCGACGGCGCCGCTGACGCTGGGCTTCAGGGTGGCAAAATCTACTCCCGCCGGTGGGGTGAGGACGCCACTGTCCCAATAGACCCATTCGGCGCTTTGCCCGGTAAATTCGGCGGCGTCGGGCGACCAATCGGCCCATTCAAAGCCCTGGATGATGGAGCCGGGGTAGGCGTAGTCGTCGGGGATGGGGGAATCGGCTACCCAGGCTGCGCC
>CALFEW010000448.1 GCA_937958365.1 uncultured Chloroflexota bacterium
AACGGTAGACCCATTTTTGTACGCGATTACGGCCGTTGTCAACAACGGTTCCGGTCAGGCGGCCCACACCCTGGCCGAAGTAGAAGCGGCTCTGGATGCGGAAATCGGCCGCCTGGCCGACCAACCCATCACCCAGGCGGAACTGGAAAAAGCGCTCAAGCGGGCCAGGGCGGAATTTGTCATGGCCGGTGAGAGCATCACCGGCCAGGCACAGCTATTGGGCATGGCCGAAGCGGTCACCGGCGATTATCGCTGGTTCGAGACGGTACTGGAACAGCTCAACGCCGTCACCCTGGCAGACATTGAGCGCGTGCGGGCCACTTATCTTCGTAAGCAGGCGCGCACCGTTGGCTGGTATGAGCCAGATGCGGTGAACGGCGCGTAGCCGCCACCCTTCTTCATGAAACTCCTTTGGCAATTCTTCCGCGGTATTTTTGACGACTTTTGGGGCACATTACGCGCCGTAGCTTCCTACGTCAACGAGGAAGAGCGGCGGCTTATCGTCCAGTCTGTGATCATTGGCGTGGTCGTGTGGGCGGCGATCTTCTCGCTTAAGGAGAGCGTCCATTGGCTGTTTCATACCACCCTCCATTGGCTGGAAAATGCGCCTTCGCTGCTGTTTGTGTTTGCGCCGCTGCTGTTGGGCGCGGCCGTTGTGGCCGCCATCTCCCGCGCCCACGCGGAAATCATCTACTACCGGGACAACCAGGGGCAAATCCACCAGCTTAACGACGTGGAGGGTGATGGTCTGGAACGGGCTATTTCGCTCTATTACACGTCTGAACCCACCCTGGAAAACGCCCTGACCGGCCAGGAAGGCGTGGCCGTGCGCTGGCAAATGCCCACATTCAGCCTGGCGCTGCGCAAATTTGTCGCTACCCTGGCGACGTTGGGCAGCGGCGGTAGTGGTGGGCTGGAAGCCAGCGTGGCGCTGATTGGTGAGAGTTTGTCGGCCAGCCTGTTTAAGCCGCGCAAACTGGGCGAAGAGGCGGCCGCTCATGTGACTGTTTTGCGGCGTATATGGTATTGGTGGCAGCCGGGCAACCCGGACCATTTGCAGACGGCGCAGTTGAGCGGCATCGCTGCGGCCGTGTCTGTGTTGTTGGGCGCGCCCTTTGCTGCCGCCTTTTTTGCCACGGAGGTGATGTACCGGCGACGTCCCATCGTAGAAAAGCTGATGTTTTCGCTGATTTCGGCCCTGGTTGCTTTTTTTCTGACAGACCTGTTTTCGGCCGGGCATACGGCGATTTTTGAAGTGGAGACTCACTACGTGCCGCCATCTGACCTGCCATATTATGGCGTGTTGGCCTTGATGTCGGTGTTGATTTCGCTGTTGAGCATCTTTTTTCGGCTGCTGCGCGGCCGTTTTGACCATGCGTTTCACCATCGGCTGCCGGGAACTTACGTGCGTCATCTGGCGGGGGCGGGGTTAACGGCCGTTACCGCCATCATCGTCGCCTGGACCCTGCAAAGCGCAGGTCTGACGGATCAAGGGCTGGAACTGGTCTTGGGCACAGGCGAGTCGGCCATTAACGCGGCTCTGGCCGGTGAGCTAACCATCGCCGTGGCTCTGGTGGCGCTGGGGGCCAAAATGATCGCCACCCTGATGACCATCACCTCCGGCGGATCGGCCGGGCTGTTGGTTCCTTCGCTCTTTTTCGGCACGATGGTGGCTACGGCGTTTGCCGGGTGGTTTGATTATGAGCCGATGATGCTCATTGTGCCGGCCATGACGGCCAGCCTGGTCTCGCTGGTGAATGTGCCGCTGGCGGCGATTTTGTTCACGGTGGAGGTGTTTGGCTCCATCTACATGGTTCCGGCGCTGTTGGCGCTGGTGATCACTGAACTGCTGGCCCACGACAACAGCATCTACCGCACGCAGCGCGAGACGTATGACAGCCGCCAGATTTTGCCGGGCGTCAGCATTCGTCGGGTGCGTATCCCATCCGCGTGGGCCAACCAGACGTTGATAGACCTGGATTTTCGCAAGCAGTTTGATTTGAATGTGATTGGTCTGGTGGAACGAGGCGAACGTGACGGCCGTCCACGCATTCGTCTGGGGACAGCTTCTACCACAAAGCTGGAAACAGGCGACGTGTTGGTTGTGCTGGGGCGGGATGAGCAGTTGGCGGTGTTGGATACGGCCGTAGCCGAATTCTATTTGCAGGAATTGCCCAAAACAGATTGACAACCCCGCCCGATTTGCTGCGTCTTACCAGAAATTTCACATACTTACCATAATCATCCCCTGAACTGCCATTCTTAGTATATAATAAACTTCGTTCAGCCCAATTAAGCGCAACCATACATAATCCTTCCCAACTCAAAGCTCCTTGAAACATCACTAAAAAATCTCTGCTCCTACATTTGCCACGTCCAAAAAACTCTATACCCAGGTTGCGAATTCACAGCATCACAGTTCGCTGTACAAATTAACTCTTTAGGGATTTGTGGGGTCTTGCCATTCCAGGCGATATGCACCGCGTGTCACTCGTGACGTTTGGTGTTTGTTGCCTGGCGATGCGCCGACTTCGTGAAAGCCTGAAGAGCATTCCATTTGGAGGGTGTATGAGTTGATGCGCAGCAAGATCATTATTTCCCACACAAGTTCAAAATAGAATGGAGGAACTATCTATGTCTCACCAACGTGTATTGAATCGGAGATGGAATTCGATTCTGTTCATTTTGTTGTTGGTTTTGGCTCTACTTGCTGTCAGTTATTTATCAATCGCCAATGCCGCCTCGGTGAAAGCCCCACAGGCAGCCGATGTCAGTGACTCTCCCAGTCGTGTAAGAACTTCGCATCGCTTGATTGTGCAGTTGGAATCGCCAGCACTGGCGGAGTTGAGCGACTTTAGCCGAATGGCAAACGGCCGTCTAAATGCCACCTCCAGCACCGCCCAGGCCTATATTGCCCAACTTCAAGCAGAACAAGCCGCGTTCGTCAGCCAGATGAACCAGGTTTTGCCCGAAGCCACCGTAGCAAACTACCTCAACGAATCGGGGCAGTCGGTTGCGGCTACTTATCAGGTTGTCTTAAACGCGGTGGCCGTAGACCCAGGGTCAACAAACACGGCCGAAGCCCGTCGCGCCCTGGCGGCCATGCCCGGCGTGAAAACCGTTTTTCTGGACTATGCCCACGAACCCAACCTCTATGCCAGCCTTCCACTAATCAATGCCCCGGTCATCTGGACAGAAGCGGGTGGTCAGGCGAACGCTGGCGCCGGCATTAAGGTTGCCTCGATGGATGGTGGGCTGCACCACGCCGCGCCGATGTTTGATGGCACCGGTTGGTCTTATCCAACCGGTTGGCCGGCCGGTGGTCTGGGCGACGCGGCCAACAACAACGGCAAAATCATCGCCTCGCGTGCTTATTTCCGCGCCTGGGATCCCCCTTCGCTCGGTGATGAGAATACCTGGCCGGGTACGCAGGGAACCAGCCACGGCACGCACACAGGATCAACGGCCGTAGGCAATGCCGTTGTCGCCAATTATCTGGGCTTGAATGAAAACATCAGCGGCGTCGCCCCCGGCGCGTGGGCCATGAGCTACCGGGTGTTCTACAACAGCGTCACCAACGATGGCTCCTTCTACGACGTTGAAGGCATTGCCGCCCTGGAAGATATCGTCATAGATGGCGCTGACGTCGTTAACAACTCCTGGGGCGGTGGCCCCGGCAGCGCCGGTGGTGAATTTGATCCCATTGATGCGGCCCTCCTGAATACCTACCATGCCGGCGTTTTTGTCAGCATGTCGGCCGGTAATGCCGGCCCTGGTTCAGGCACGGGCGATCATCCTTCGGACGAATACATCAACGTGGCGGCCAGCACCACCGATGGCACGCTGGCCTCCGGCCGTCTGAACGTCATCTTGCCCGAACCGATTTCCCCAACTTTGCAAGGCATTTCCTACTCCGGAGCCGGTTTCGGCGCACCGTTACCTGTGGGAACTGTTCTCAGTTATACCTACGTCACGGCGTTGAGCGTGAATCCAACCAACTTTGAAGGCTGTAACCCCTGGCCGGCCGGAACCTTCACCGGCAAAGCGGCCGTCATCAGTCGCGGTGTGTGTGAATTCGGCGTCAAAGTTCTGAACGCGGAACAGGCTGGCGCTGAGTTTGTGGTTGTCCACAACACCGCTGCCGGCGGTGAGGCGCTCATTAACATGGGGCCGGGTGTGGTTGGCAATCAGGTCACTATCTCTTCCGTCTTTGTGGGCTACAGCGCCGGGCAGGGCATGGTGAACTGGTATGCGGCGCATGGCGCTCCATCCACGTTGGAAATTGATACGCAAGCCTTCCAGTCCGGCAATATCCCGGATCGGATCATCAGTTTTAGCAGTCGCGGCCCCAGTGCGGCCATGACCCTGAAACCGGACATTGCCGCTCCCGGCGTCAACATCCTGGCCCAGGCCTACGATCCTGTGGCCACAGGTGAAGCCCGCCATCTTGGCTTTGGCCAGGCTTCCGGCACTTCCATGGCCAGCCCGCACGTTGCCGGTTCGGCCGCTATTCTGCGCCAGCTTCATCCCACCTGGACCAATGCTGAGATCAAGTCCGCCCTGATGTCCACATCGAAGTTCATGGACATTTACAACTTCGATGGTACGCCAGCTCAACCGTTGGACATGGGCGCCGGTCGGTTGGATCTGACCAACGCCGCCGATCCGGGTGTGATTCTGGATCCGCCCAGCGTAAGCTTTGGTCTGGTGGATGCAGCGGGTTCTGCTACGATTGATGTCACTGTTACCAGCGTAGCCACGGCCACAGAAACCTACGACTTAAGCACGCTGTATACCGGCAATGGCTTTGCCATCACCCAAACCACAACCCTGACCGGTTTTACGGTGATGCCGATCTCGATTACGCTGGCTCCCGGTGAATCTGCAACCGTCTCGGTGATGTTTGATGCTGCCTCTAGCCAGGGCACAGGTGATAACCAGGGGTACATCCTGTTGGAAGGTGACAATGGTCACCATGCCCACATGCCCACCTGGGCGCGTGTGCTGGCAGCCCCCAGTGGCGCTGACGTTTTGATTATTCAAAATGACGCCAGCTTCACTCTGGGCGCTCCCGACTACCTTGACTATTACACCATGACTCTGGAAAGCCTGGCTGTGAGCTATGACATCTACAATGCGGACGAGCAATTTGCCAATCCTGTCACCCTGCCCAGCCTGGCCGAGTTGGCCCACTACAAGGCGATCATCTACTTCACAGGGGACAACTATCAACCGAATGGTACGTTCACAGTAGCCACACCGCTGACGGTGTTGGACATGGATATTCTGAACGAATATGCCAATTCGGGTGGTATTGTCTTGGCGATGGGGCAAGACCTGGCAAGCGTATGGAATTCTCTCACGTCGAATACGGCTTCCTTCATGTATGCTTCTACCCTGGGTGGGGAATACGTGCAAGACAGCGTGTCGGACTCTGACTATCCGTCCCTGCCGGTCATTCCGGCGGCGTCGGCTCCGGAAGCGTTTGCCGATGTTCGGCTGGATTTGTCGGATGACGTTGCCGGAGATGGCGCAGCGAATCAAATCTTCGTAGATGAAATTGCCGCAGAGCCGAATGTGCAACCGGATGGTCAGGATGGAAAGGCGTATCCTTATGCCGCCCTTTTGTATTATCCGGGACCATTTAACCTGGAAGATGGCACTGTGGCGATGGCTCATCGTGAACAGCCTAATTTAGAGAATCCGGGCATTAGCTATCACGGCCGTTCCATCTACACCACGTTTGGTCTGGAAGGCGTCAACAATCTGCCGGGCTTTACCACGCGCGCCGAACTCCTGAGCGCCTTCATGGATTGGGCGCTGGACGAACCGGCAGCCACCATCATAGACACAACGGGCACGTACACCGACACCACCCTGCTTACCACGTTTGCCGTTGACTTCTCGTCGAACATCAGTGGCACAACGGCCGTTTCCTACCGTTGGGACTTTGGCGATGGCAGTCCGTACACCAACGCCTACACCAGCGACGTTGCCAGCCACGCTTACGCGGTTTGCGGGAATTACACAGTGCGTGTTGAAGTTGTGGATTCCTTAGGCAATGCCGTTGTCGTCAGCAAAGATGTCATCGTAAGCAACTGCGCCAGCCACATCACTTACTTCCCCTTCATCGGCAAATAAGGACAAACCTGCGCGGCGCTGTGGCTAAGTTCCTTCTTTGAGGAAAGCAGCGAAATGGGCGGTGATTTGCACTGTGCAAATCACCGCCTTTTTTATTGATTGGGCATAGCCGACCCTCGGCGTAGATGTCTACCGTGTCATTAAACGCCTGCGGCTACAAAACAAATTACTGAAAACCGGCATGATCCTTATGTCCGGTTTAACTTATTCACCCGGTGCGGTAAAATGGGGGAGACCCTTCGAGATGAGACAACCTCAGGTCAATGGATGATATGAACTCTAGCCGACTGATTGAAGACCTGAAAACCTTAAATGAAATTGCCGCGACACTCAATTCCGCCGTTGACATGCGCAGCGCCCTGGATGAGTCCCTGGCGCGGTTGATTACTTTGCTAGGCCTGGAGACCGGCTGGGTCTTTTTACGCCAGCCAGACGCGCAGGAACGGTGGAACGGCCGTGGCTACACCCTGGCCGCCCATTACCAACTGCCGTCGGCCATCGCCCCCCACGTTCCCGCCGCCTGGGACAAAGATTGCGATTGCCAATCTCTCTGCAACAAAGGCAAACTGACCGCCGCCTACAACGAAGTGCGGTGCAGCCGCCTGAGCGAAGTCGGCGGTGACCGGCGCGACCTGGCCGTACACGCTTCCGTGCCCTTACGCGCCCGCAACGAAATCCTGGGCATCCTCAACGTGGCCGCTCCCAGTTGGGATGCCTTCGACGAGCGCACTCTGGCCCTGCTCACCAACGTGGGCAGCCAGATGGGCGTGGCGCTGGAACGCGCCCGGCTGTATGACATGATGCACGAGCAGCGCATCCACGAGCAGGCCACCTTGCTGCGCCTTTCCAGCCAGTTGTTGGGGCCGCTGAACCTGGATGAATTGTTGGATTACGTCGTTCAGGAAGTGCGGCAGTTGCAAGACGTAGACGCCTGCGCCGTGCTGCTGCCGGGGCCAGGCGGGCAAAACCTCTATTTTCGCGCCGCATCCGGCTGGACGTCTGATCCGGTGGCTCAGGGGTTTCGCGTGCCGGTAGTGGGCAGCTTTTCCGGCCAGGTCATGTCCAGCCAGAAGCCCATCGTGCGCGAATCGGTCCGCGACGTGGACGAGTTCCCCTGGGTTCCAGACTGGTTTCGGGAAGAAGATTACCGGGCCGAAGTGGTCATTCCCATGGTGGTGCAAGGGCGCTCCATCGGCGTGCTGCTGATTGACGCCCGCCAGCCGCGGACATTTGACATGGCCGACATTCGTTTTTTGCAGTTGATGGCGAATCAGGCGGCCATTGCTATCGAGCGCGTGCGCCTGCGCAGCGAAGAGCTGCGCAGCCAACGCATTGAGGAAGAATTAGCCGTCGGCCGCCAGATTCAACTGAGTATGCTGCCGCCAACCTGCCCGGAGATAGAAGGGTGGGATTTTACGGCCGTTTACGAAGCCGCCCGGCAGGTTGGCGGCGACTTTTACGACTTTTTCCGGCTGTCCCATGAAACAGACAAATTAGGCCTGGTCATTGCCGACGTGTCCGACAAAGGCGTGCCGGCGGCGCTGTACATGGCCCTCAGCCGCACCATCATCCGCAACACGGCGATAGATGGCAAAACGCCGGCGCGGGCGCTGGTGCAAACCAACCGTTTCATGCAAAATGACAGCCGCTCGAATATGTTTGTGACGGCGTTTTATGGCGTGTTAGACGTGGTAAACGGCCGTTTCCGTTACGCCAACGCCGGTCATAATCCGCCATTTATCTGGCGCGCCGCCACCAGCCAGATCGAACGACTGACCAAACATGGCATCGTTTTGGGTATCCTGCCGGTCATTCGCCTGGAAGATATTGAAACGACCATCGCGCCGGGCGATGCGCTGATCCTGTACACGGATGGCGTGACCGAAGCGGTGAACAGCGCCTATGAACAATATGGCGAAGAACGGCTGGAAACGGCCGTTGCCCATACCCTCGCCGCCAACCCCCACGCCACCGCTGCGGAACTGGCCGCCGTCATTGTGCAAAACGTCCAGGCGCATGTCGGGGCCATGTCCCAATCCGACGACTTAACCCTGGTGATCGTCCGGCGGCTTGCTTCTTCGTAAGGCTGACTGTAGCCTGCAACCCGTATTCTCAGAGATTGGTCTAATCTCAGAGATTGGACCAATCTTGCTAACCTTCAGGAACAACAACATGAACCGAACCGAACTACTCAAACAACAACTCGCGCAGCGCATCCTCGTCACCGATGGGGCCACCGGCTCCCTGCTGCAAACCTACCAGCTCGACGAAGCCGGCTACCGCATGGAACGCTTCGCCGATTTCCCCTACGACATCAAGGGCAACCACGAAGTCCTCAACCTCACCCAGCCGGACATCATCAAAGCGGTACACACCGCCTACCTGGAAGCCGGCGCAGACCTGATCACCACCAACACCTTCAACGGC
>CALFEW010000449.1 GCA_937958365.1 uncultured Chloroflexota bacterium
TGTCAAACCGGCGGCGCGCCAGACAAAAAGCGGGCGGGTGGGGGTGTTGGCTACAGCGACAACCTTTGCCAGCGAGCGTTATGCGCATTTGATGGCTCGTTACGCTGGCGCGGTGGTGGTGTTGGAAGACCCCTGTCGCGGGTTGGTGGATCTGATTGAACACGGCGAGATAGATACACCGGCCACTGAACGTTTGCTGACGGCCGTTGTCCAGCCGATGCTGACCAGCGGTGTGGATACATTGGTGTTGGGCTGCACCCATTACCCTTTTGTGATCCCGCTCCTGGAACGTCTGAGCGGGCCAGAGGTGGCGATTATTGACCCGGCCCCGGCGATTGCCCGCCAGGTGGAGCGGGTGTTGAGTCAGCAGTCTGGCTTGAACGAAGCACCGCTAAACGGGCAGTTGAGATTGTTTACCACAGGAGAAGCGGACGCTTTTTCCGGGCAGGTGAAGCGGTTGTTGGGAGCCGACCTGATGGGGGAAACGGCCGTGTGGCGACAGGTGGGCGATAATCTGGTCTTGCAATCTGGCCGGGTTTCACTATAATTCCTCTTCTGTTCGGGGCATGGCGCAGCTTGGCTAGCGCGCGCCGTTCGGGTCGGCGAGGTCGTGGGTTCGAATCCCGCTGCCCCGACAGTTATGAAAAACGGCCGTTTCCTTGAGGAAACGGCCGTTTTTGTTTTCCTGGGCATGGTTCATCAAGCGAAACACATTCTTTACAAATTTACGCTGAATTGTCATTCCTTCGGCGCTGCTCAGGACAAGGTCTGAACGGAGTCTTCGGAGTGAAGCATCCCATTTCCACCAGAGCAGCGGGATGCTTCGGAGGATGCTTCGGCGGCCTCAGCACAGGCTCTCAGCCTGACATTTTTACTGTAAAATTTGTAAAGGACATTTCGCTCAAAATGAACCATGCCTTTTCCTGCTTCATTTGATGGGGTGGTTTTAGCGCCAATGGGGTGGGTGAGAAGAGAAACCGCAGTGGATCACCGATAGACCGCAAATTCCCGCAAAGATTCCGCTTTCATCGCCAAATCACGCAGCATGTCGCAAGGAGTTGGCAAAAAAAAATCGCCGAAATCGGATAAAATGGCGTTGTTTAATTTAGCCGGGGTCCCATCTCAGCCAGAACCACGGCATAAATAAAACTATATTTGTAGTTCCTGCAATTTGATATCGTTGAGCGTCTCATGAGCGGATTCATCGCTGGGGGACGAATTCGGGCGCCACACTCAACGGGTCCTGACCGAGAAGGAGGAGACTCGTGATGCTCAACAGTGCCAGTCATACATATCTCAATTGTTCGACCGGGAGTGCTGCTGCGCGGAATGGCGGCGGTTCACAAAGCGGTTGCGGCGGTTAGGGTTGCCCGACGCAGAGGAAACTGCTCCAATGTTTTGTGTCCGGCATGGTGCGGGCGCGGTGTACGGCCGTTCGCTGTGCCAGCGCCAGCGCTTCAGCGACGCCTGTTCCGCCTGATAAAAAGCGGTAGAAGTCAGCCATCAGGTCTGGGGCGCTCTCGTCCAGGATGGGCCAGAGCGCACCCACCACGCGCTGCGCGCCTGCCGCCAGGCAGGCCACCGGCAAACCGATTGCTTCGTCGCCTTCATATAACAGGGTGCGCAAGCCGCTGCACGCCGACAGTGTGACCAGTGGTGGCAAGGGCGCCATCGTCGCCAGTTCATCCAACCAGAGGTCCTGATCGTACAGGGCGATGCCGCTCAGACGGCCGCTAAATGAATCGGCAAAGGCGTGGGTGGCGATGTGCAGCAAGCCAAAACGGGCCAGTCCGTCTGCCCGGCGTAGTCGCCGCCAGTTGTCCAGCGTCGCGTCACGGCCGATGAATCGTTCGGCTTTATCGTCCCATAGCGCGAGCAACGGGGTGATTTCGCGGGGAACGGCCGTTAACGCGCCATACCGCCCCTGAAACTCAGCCACCGCCACCAGTAAAGCGGGCCGGGCGTTGGCCTGTTGGCTGGCCTGCGGGCGCTGCCACAGAAGCGCCAGGTTGTGCAGCGAAGGCGTGATAGATGGAATAGCCGCCATCACCAAAGGCGGGCCGTCTTCTTCGGTCTGCAACGCCGCCCAGGGCAGGCGGTGAAGCTGCCGGTGCGGGGCAATCATCAAATGGGTGTCGGGCGTCAACTGCTCGCGCACAGCTTCCGGCAGCAAGGCGCGGCCCAATGTGGTTAAATGGCGGGGAGAAAGAGAACGGCCGTCGCGCCCCTTGAGGCACTTCTCCAGCGCAAAGCGGATCCCGCCGGTGATGGGAATCTGCCACGCATACCATTCGGCCGGCGTCAGGGCGACGCCGCTGAGGAAGTGTTCACTCTGGTAATAATCTAACGCCAGCCACTTCGCGCCATGATGGGCGGAGGCAAGCTGCCGGAATTGGGCCGGATCGAAAGCGTCATTTTTTGCTTGAAGGAGGCCGGTGACGCGGTTCGCCCGTTCCCAACGGCTGATGGCGGTGTCGTACTGGCGCACTTTTTGCACGAATTGTTGGTGCAGTTCTTTGGCTTTAGCCAGACCAAATGGGTTTGGGGCGCTGTTTTCGCTCACCTGTTGTTGCAGCCAGCGGATTTCCGAGACCAGTTCCACCAGTTCCGCCGGTAAAGAAGGGTTGATGGTTGAGGACGTAGATAACTGCCGGGCGGTCGTTTGCGCCTTGCTTTCTTCGATGAAGTAGAGCGCATCTTCTGTGGCGTTTTGGGCGATGGCCAGGGCGACGGCCTCGTCGAGCATGGCGCGAGGGCGCGCCAGGTAAGCCCCGGCAATGGCCGGTTGCCACAATGCGCGCCGCATCTTGCCCAGCGTGGTGACGGCGCGCCGGAAGTCGGCCAGCGCCAGCGTTGTCTCCCCGGCGGCGCGGGCCAGGCGGGCCAGACCGGCGTAAGCCGGCCACGCCAGTTCCGGAGCGGCGGTTTGCGCCAGGACGAGCGCGGTCTCCCAGGCGGCGCGGGCGGCGATGGGGTCGTTGGTCTGGGCGTAGAACTGGCCCAGGTTGACCTGGGCGGCGGCCTGATCCATCACCATACCGATGGCGGCGAAGTGGGCAACGGCCGTTTCCAAATACGCCGCTGCCTCCGCCAATCTACCGGTTTCACAGAGCGCCTGCCCCAACAAGCGCTGCGCCCGCGCCGTTTGCACCGTATCGCCCTGCTGCTGCGCCGCAGCCAACGCTTTGCGCCAGAAAGCGAGTGCCTCTTCCCCTTTACCCTCTCGAAACAACAACTCGGCGCGGAGATTATGCACCAGAGGATACTCGTCGGTGGGGGCGGATTGCCGAAAATGGACGACAGCCTGATCCAGGTAGCCATGGGCGCGAGAGATATTGTTCAGGTGCAGGTAGACCCGCGCCAGGCGCACCTCGCAGGCGGCGAGACGCTGCGGAAAAGCGAGTTGTTGCAGGCGCTGATGGGCTTCTTCCAGGCATTGCAAAGCGCGTTGGTACAGGCCCATTTGCACGTAGACTTCGCCCTGGTGCATCAGGACGATGGCTGGCTGCCAGCGAACGCCAATTTCCGCGTAAAGGGTTTCGGCCTGCTGAAAATAATCCAGACTGGATGGGTATTGGCCGTAGAAAAAGGCCAGCCAGCCGCTTTCCAGCAAGCTATCGGCCCACAGGCCGCGTAGTTGGAAGTGGGCAAAGGTTTCTCTGGCGAATTGCATGGACGCGGTTGCGGCTGCCAGTTGGCCGGTTTGTTGGTAAATCTGGCCCAATCCAAACCGGCACTGCGCCAGCCAGAGTGGGAGGTCGGCGGCGGCAAATTGGGTCGCGGCTTCCTGGAGCAAGGCTTCGGCTGCCGGCGCATCTTGCGCCGACCACCAGCGGATTTGACCCAGTTGAAATGTTGTGATGGCCGCCTGAACGCGAGCGCCGGAATTCTGGAAAAGCGTCAGGGCCTCGGTGAAGGTCTGGTTGGCCGGGGCAAAGTGAGTCTGGCGGCGCAGGGCGCTGGCGCGGGTGTAGAGGCAGTGGGCCAGACCGGGCGTGTTGTGGGTTTGCTGGAAAGTTTGTTGGGCAACGGCCGTTTCCCGTTCGGCGTCAGCAAATCGGCCCAATAGCAGCCAGGCATAGGCCAGCGACAGACGACACCAGGGCACAAAGTCGTCGAATCCGGCGGTTTGAAGCGCGGCCAGCGCCTGTTCCAGGTCGGCGGCGGCCTGGGTGAAATTGGGGCGGGTCCAGGGCAGGGCGTTTAGCTGCCAGTCGCAGGCGGCCAGCCAGCCCGGTTGCTGGAGTTGGGTGAAGAGGTCGCGGGCGCGGGCGACGGCCGTTTCTACCAGACGTGGCTGCACCCAACCGTTGGCCGCGCGGGCCAGATGCCAGGCGACCAGGGCGCGCAAAAACAGGTCGTCGCTGTACTGCGCCGCCGCGTCGGCGACGGACAGGAGGGCGTAGGCATAGGCGGGCTGGGTGAGAACGGCCGTTTCCGCCAGAGGTATCAAATCAGCCAAAAGTGCGCGATCCAGGCGTGGCAGAGGGTAGACGGCCGTAGGCACGTCTGCTTCTGCCAGACGCTGCTGGAACAATTCTTCGGCGACCTGAAGGAATAAGTGGACGCTTGGTTGGGGAACGGCGGGTGTGACCATTGTGGGCAATGGTAATCCACCGGACGGAGAAGATCAAGGCGACGCCGGTTGCAACACCAGGTGTAAATCGGCGCTAATAACCTGTCCGGTCTCATCCAGGACGGTGGCGACGGCCAGGGGTGGGAAAAACGCCTGTCCATAGGTATCCAGAACGGCCGTTGCCTGATACGCGCCCCAGGTCAGAATGGCTTGTAAAGGCGGCGGTTCTGTGCCGCTAAAGGCCGCGACAGATAACGAAAGGGTTGGCGCGTCGGGGTTTTCTATGTCTACATTGGCTTCTAGCAGAATGTCGAGCTGCAATCCGGCTACGGCGAACGCATCTTCCAGCAAGGTGACGTTTTGCTCGGACAGCAAATCGTCGTATGCGGAACGATAGACCGGCGACATGGGAGCCGGAAAGCGCCGAGTCAGGTAATCGCCGAGCAGTCGCCAGGCGGCCTGCCAGCCGGAGGGGGTGTGGTGGATGGTGGGTTGGGGGGAAACGGCCGTGTGCAAGAAGCTGAGGTCTGGCTTCGGCATGAGCGGCGCGTCTTGCGGCTGGTTTGGGTCTAAAGCGGCCAACAAGTCCAGAAACGTCTGGCGCAGGTAGCTATTGCTCAACAAACGGCGGTAAGCCTCAGGATATTTGCGGGGCACATCAACCCCATGGAGCGCATCTTGAACGATAAGTACCATCATCGCATCATCTTCCATTACGTCTGATGAAGCAGCCAGGTCGGCGAATAAGGTATTGGCCGACTGTGGCCAGGCGGCCACATCGGCGGCAAGGCGTTGGCGCAGCGCGGCGATTTTTTCATCTATCCCCGAAGCCGACTCTGGCGGTTCAGGCAGAAATTGGTTGTGGTTGTCTTTACTCATCTTTATGCTGATTGTTCTCGAAAATCTTACGTAAGCGTTTTAAGGCGTCGAAATGAAGTTTGTAAATCGCGTTGATATTCACCTGTAAGTGGGTGGCAATTTGTGGTAACGAGTGGCCTTCAAAGTAATATGACCAGATGACCACGCTTTGTTTGTCGCCCAACTGTCCGATGGCATCCAACAAAAGTTGTCTGTTGGCGAACTCGACCTCTGGATTGGGAACCAACAATTCATCAGAACCTTGAAACCATTCGTCCACTTCTGATAAATCTATGTTGTCTATTATGGGGGAAGGCCCGTGATGTTGCATATATTTGGAACAAACATGGTGGGTGATAATGCAGGCCCAGGCGTCGAACTCGCAGTCGTAGGGGTAATGGGCGCGGATAATTTCCAGGCTGGTTTCTTGCGTCACTTCCAGTGTAGACGTGATTCGTGTGACCTCATCCAAATTCCAGCGACCCAGGAAGGGATAGGCCCACCGGCGAATTTTTAATAACAAAGGTTCCCAGATTGCGTGGCTTTTTTGCCGCTGAAGCTGTTCCAGGCAGTCATGGTCATTTTGATAATGGCGGACCACGACATCAATGTAATCTGGAATTGTCTGATGGGGATTGAGTCGTAGATAGTAGCGCAACCGGCCACGCTGACCGTTCACGGCGAGGATGGGGTGTAACGCATCGGTCAAAACTCCTCCCAGTTCAGGTCGTCGTTGTTCCAATGTCTGGTTTAGTAACAGCGAATCTTCTTCCTGGCTCATCATGAATGCTCCTATGTTTGATTGGAAACGCCTGGACCAAGAAGCCATTATAAGGGGAACGGCCGTTGGCGTAAAGCAAACACCAGCAAATGACAGGGAAAATAATTGTTTTAGGATAAACCCACTACCTTAAGATTAACCTCAACATTTCCTCAGATTAGCATCAGGACTTTGCCTTTCTTCTCCTTTACTATGGGCATTACATCAGACATGCGCGTGTCAACCTGACAGTTACCGGCCGTTGAGCGTTTCATGAGCGGGGCAGCGAATGGGTGCGCTGAACCGGGTACCACACTCAACGAGCCTATCCCCAGTCGGCAACTGCCCGACTCATACAAAAGGAGAAAATCTCATGTTGCGTCCTTATGTGTCTCGCGTTCTGTTCGCCTGTCTGTTGGTGGCCCTGTACATCGCCCCGGTTGCCGCCTCGCGCACCATCCAGGCCGGGCCATCCGCGGCCAAACCTGGCGTCGCCATCATCAACGGTGATTGTCCTACAGCGGGCTCCCCTAACTGTTCCTAAACCTTTGTGATTGTTCAAACGGGCAGTCGGCCTATTGAGGACCGGCTGCCTGTCCATCTCCGCTTAATGCCTGACGCTGTTGGCTGAAGTCAGCCAGCAGTTTTTTGGCCCAGGCATTGTCTGGATAGCGGGTCAACAAGTCCAACGCCTCAGCAAAAAATGTAGAAGCTTGCGCCAACTGGCCCTGTAAGGCGTATAGTTCGCCCATCGTGCCCAGCGTGTTGGCCAGCATCAAATTGTCGTCAGATTGACGCCAGAGGTTAGCGCTTTCGCCTAAATAAGACATTGCTTCGACCAATCTGTTTTGTTTTAGCAGGGTATTACCTAAACATTGGGCTACCAGCGCCCGATAATACAGATTGGGAGACTGCTGCAAGTAGATCGAGTTGGCCCGGTGGAACATTGTCTCCGCTTCCGCATAGCGCTCTTGTTCAAACAAGGCGCCGCCCAGATTGACCTCAATCAGCGTTTTCTCAAATTCACCACTGACCAAAGGGAAGCAGGCTGTCGCTTCCTCATAACAGGGCCATAGGGCTTCATACTTCTTGGCGGCTTTCAGCGCGCCCATCAGATTGTTCAGCGCGCGCAGGAGTTCGGTGGGTTGTTCGGCTTTGCGCCAGAGGGCAACTGCCTCTTGCAATTGGGCTTCGGCAAGATCGAGCTGGCCGCGCCACCAGGCGACCATGCCCAGGGTGTTTAGGGTTTTGGCTTGATTCTCCAGAGGCGCGTTGTTGGCAATAAAACCGGCCAATGCCTGACGGCCGTATCGCTCTGCTGCTTCGTACTGGTGTGAGACGACATAGTCCGTACTCAAATTGAACCATATGCGATGCCTCAAATGCTTCTGGTCTGTGGGTTCAACGATCTTTTCGGCCCGAAGATGCGCCTCGATGGCCGCCGGTAACTGGCGATCTGCCCGATACAGTTCACCTAATCGGTTCAGAAGCTCCGCTTTCAGGGTCGGGTTATCCGGGGGGCAGTCTGCGGCGGCGGTTTGCAAAAGTGAAATCCACTCTTGCCAGTAGCCGCGCCGCTCGGCCAGGTGAAAGGTTTGCAGAACAACAACGGCCGTTTCCTGCCATGTTTCCGCTAATTGCAGGCCATAATTCACGGCGCGGTTTAAATTTTGCCGCTCTTTGTCCAGACTTTGTATGGTCCGCTCATCCGTAGCGGTGGTTTGCCGCTGCCAATGCGTGATGCTGGCGGCTATCGCCCGAACAAACTGCGGGTTGATCGGCTCGGACATGCTCATGGGTTCATTCCTTCGGTCATTTTTCTTTGCCCAATCTGCGTGGCGGACATTGTCGGCGTCAGTGTCAACCAACGCGCAGTCTATTCTACCGGAAAATGGAACGGCCGTCGGTCGCGGCGTGAAAAGAAAGATTAAAAATCCGCCAATCGCGCCTGATCCTTAGAACATTAGTCGCCATTGGGTTATAATTCCCCCGCGCAAAAGACAAGAAGAGTGGTTCTCGTTTCCCGTAATCCGTATTCGGTAATCCGTCAGGCGATACCTCTGGTGAACGCCGTCGGAAAACGGTATACGGGCTTCGGAATACGGACACTAGATAGTGAACCTGAATTATGAGCGTCACTGAGGAAATTAAAAGCCGACTCGATATTGTGGACGTCGTTTCCGAGACCGTCAACTTACGGAAATCGGGACGTTCCTATGCCGGTTTTTGCCCCTTCCATTCCAATACCCGCACTCCTGCCTTCTACGTATTCCCTGAAACTCAAACCTGGCACTGTTTTGGCGCGTGCGCCGAAGGCGGCGACCTCTTCTCTTACGTCATGAAGCGGGAAGGGTTGGATTTTAAGGAAGCGCTGCGTGTTCTGGCGCAAAAAGCCGGCGTGTCGCTGGATGAGGCTGCGCCATCAGATAAAGCGCAAAAAGCGGTCGAAGACCGATTGGGCGATTTATTAAGAGCGGCGGCCGAATATTTCCACCAGCTTTTGCTCCACGCGCCTCAAGCCGAGGTGGCGCGGCAGTACGTGGCAAAACGCCAGTTAAGTTCGGAAACGCTGGCCTATTTCCAGATTGGTTTTGCTCTGGATTCGTGGGATCAGTGCCGCACGCACTTCAACGCCCAGGGCTACGACGATCATGATTTGCTGGACGCCGGACTGCTGACGGAAAATCCGGACAAAGGCACGCGCTATGATCGCTTCCGCAACCGGTTGATGATTCCGATTCGGGACGGAAACGGCCGTATCGTTGGTTTTGGCGCACGCACGTTGGACCCAGACGGCCAGCCCAAATACCTCAACTCGCCGCAAACCAGGCTCTTCGACAAGAGCAATCTGCTCTTCGGCCTGGACGCGGCCAAACGCTCCATCCGCGAAGCCCGGCAGGCGGTCATCGTCGAAGGTTACATGGACGTGATGCAGGCGTGGCAGGCCGGCTTCCGTAACGTCGTCGCCCAGATGGGCACGGCCCTGACGCAAGAGCAGCTAGGACAGCTAAAGCGGCTCACCAAGCAGTTTGTCCTGGCGCTGGACGCCGACGCCGCCGGAGCCAAAGCCACCATGCGCAGCCTTCAGGTGGCCCGCGAAACGCTAGATCGGGAGCTGGACGTGCGCTTCGACGCGCAAAATCTGGTGCGCTACGAAGGGCGCTTGCAAGCCGACATTCGCATCGTCACCCTGCCGGAAGGTAACGACCCGGACAAAATCATCCGTGAAGACCCGGCGCAGTGGCCGAAGCTGCTGGCGAAAGCCCGGCCGGTGGTGGAATACGTCATCGCCGTATTGACGCAAGATTTGGACATGGGGGACGCGAAAGGGAAAACGGCCGTTGCCCAACAGATCGTGCCGCTCATCGAAGACATACAAGACCCGGTGGAGCGCGACCATTACTGGCAGCGGTTGGCCCAGGCGCTGCGTGTGGACGAACGCGCCCTGCGTCAGGTGCGCCGCCCGGAGCGACAGCGCCCGCCCGCCGAACACAGCAATACGCGCAAATCGGTCCCGCCCCCACCAGAACCACCCGCGGAAGGCGAATTGCCGGAAACGGCCGTACTCGGAATCCGCTCCACAACCACCCAAAAGAAGGAAGCCTTCTTCCTCAGCCAGGGCCTCCATCACCCCAGAGCTTTGACCGACGTGAATCAACTCCTCCACCAGGCCAACCAGCCGGTTGTGGGAACGGGCGATTTCACGGCCACTGAAGACCGCGCCCTAT
>CALFEW010000450.1 GCA_937958365.1 uncultured Chloroflexota bacterium
TTGGCCAGGGCAAAAAATCTGTCGAACGGCTGACGATGACTTGGCGCAGGTTGGTTCGGCCACGAATGGCTTGCACACTCGCCTGGAGGCGGTCGGTAATGACCAGGGTTTCGCTGCCGGAATCGTCGAGCATGTGGGCAAGGTCTTCCGGGCGGGAAAAAGGGTTCAGGCAAACCACAATGCCGCCAAGCCGCCAGGCGGCAAACGCGGCAATGACAAACTGAGGACAGTTGGGCAGGGCTAAAGCCACACGGTCCCCTTTTTTGACGCCTTGCTGCTGCAAACCGGCGGCAAAATGGTTAACCGATTGATTGATCTGCTGGTAGGTCAGGTGGGTGGCCGTCAGGCGGCTGCCTGAAGGGGCGCTGTAGATAACGGCCGTGCGCCGGGGATATTTGTGCGCGGCATGGAGGAGAAAATGGTCGAGAGGCAAGACCGGGTAGCCCAAAGACGGTGGGACCCGTTTATCGTAATTTTGTAACCAGGGTTTGTCCATCGCGGTGATCCTTCAGGCAGAACGGCCGTAGATGAACTGTGTCGGCTTTTGGCAACAGCCTCAGCCTTGTTTAACGGCACTTGTTCACATTATAAAGCTATGTGAACGGGCGCGTAAAGATTACGGCAGCAATTCCATCTGGCGCAAGAGCCAATCACCGCCCCACTGGTACATAAACACCAACAATCCACAACAGCAGCACATCAGAATGAGCAGCACGGCCGCCAGAATGCCGACGATCCGCTTGGTGGAATTGCCGCCAGACGCCGGTTGCGCGGCAATCGGTTCAGCGGCCGGGATAACGCGCGCAGCTTTTTTGGCAGGCAGCTCAGGGACGGCTTCGGTCAAATCCGGCAGGTCCGGCATGTCTGGCAGATCGGATAATTCTGGTAATTCCGGGAATTTCAGCAAATCTACGGCCGGTAAGTCGGGTTCGTCGGTTAGTACGTCAGGTTCAGCGACTGGTAAGTCGGGTTCGTCGGTTAGTACGTCAGGTTCAGCGGCTGGGGGTGGCGCGTCGTCCGTTTCTTCACGGACGGGCAGAAACGGCGCGTCCACTGCGGCAGGCAAATCGTCAAAGTCGGGCGGGAGCATGGGGTCAACAGGTTCGGATTGGTCGTGGGGTTCGGTGGCGGTAGCGGCCGTTATCAGCAGTTCTTGGGGCACAACCGGCGCTTCGGGTTCGGCCAATACAGTCGTCACGTCAGCTTCCACGACTTCCGCAAGCTGATAAATCATCACCAGACTGCTGCCCACCTGAACTTCCTGGCCGGGTTCCAGCAAAATCGGCCCGGCGCTGATGTTACGCCCGGCGACAAACGTGCCGTTGGTGCTGCCCAGGTCTTCCAGGCGATAGCCTTCTTCCATTCGTATCAGGCGGGCGTGCATCCGCGAGACATCCGGCTCATCCAGCACAATATCGGCTGCCGGGTCGCGTCCGATGGTGAAAGTGGGGGCGGTTAAGGAATATACCCGACCCAGTTTGGGTCCTTTGACGATCACAAGTTGATACACAGTTTCTAACACGGCCGTTTCCTCCCATGAATCGTCGGTGTTTTACCGACCGGGGTTTGCTGAACAGTAAGCAAAGAAAAGTATACCGTAAACGGTATTCCGTAAACAGTGGGTTAAAACTCAGCCCACTGAATCCACCTTGCGGCGGCGCAGCAAAGCCGGCAGCGATTTCGCCTCGCGGATGTCCAACGCCAGGACCATGATGGAGTAACCCACAATGCCCGCCAGGCCGCCCAACAACACCACCAGCATGTGGCTGAGCGCGCCGCTGTCGCCCAACAGGGGCAGCAGCAGCGCCATCACCCCATAGGCCGCCAGCCCGGTGACGATGGCGGCGGCCAGCGATTTAAAAGCCGAGGTCGCAATGCCGTAGCCGCGCATCCCCTGCAACGAGCGGTTGAGCAGCCAGGCCATGATCAACGTGTGGACGATGTGCTTCACAGCGTCGGCGACCATCAGGCTGTACAAACCGAGCGGGCGGATGAGGAGAACGGCCGTTGCCAGATAAATCACAATCGCCACCACCCCCACCAGCGCCGGGCGCAGCGTGTCCTTGCGGGCATACGAGGCAAAGACCAACATCTGGTCTACGGCGGCAAAAGGCAGCCCCACCAGATAAAAGCGCAGCACCTGAGCGGTGATCTGCGTATCGGCCGGTGTAAATTCACCGCGCTCAAACACCAGCACGACGATGGGCACGGCCAGGGCAAACAAACCGGCCGTCGCCGGCAAAATCAACGCCACGACCAGCCGCAGCCCGTCGGACAGCGTGTGCTTGAAAGCGCCCAGGTTATTCTCCGCCTGACGTGACAGCGTGGGCAAAATCGCCACCGACAGCGCCGTGACGACCAGACCGAGCGGGAATTGGAAGAGCGTGGTCGCAAAACGCATGTAAGCCACACTGTCATCACCGGTACGGGTCGCCAGGTTGTAGCTGAGAGCAATGGAAATCTGGGTAATCACCAGCCCGGCGACGATGGGCGCATAGAGCTTCAGGATGCGCCGGATAGCCGGATGGTGGATGTTCAGCTCCCAGCGCAGCCGGGCGTCGCGCATGGCCGGTAATTGCAGCACAATCTGC
>CALFEW010000451.1 GCA_937958365.1 uncultured Chloroflexota bacterium
CTCATCATCGTTCACCCGGACGACCGGGCTTTTGTGGAAGAAAGTGAAAAACAAGTCCTGATACAAGGCAAATATGAATGGGAATATCGCGTGATTCGGGCAGATGGTGACGTGCGTTGGACACGCAGCCGCGCCCGTTTAGTCTACGACGAGGACGGGCAGATCACCCAAATGAGTGGTATGTCCAGCGACATTACCATACAGAAAGAGGCGCAGGCTCAGGCGTTAGCCCTGGTCGTTGAAAAAGAGCGCGTGCGTGTGCTGACTCACTTCATCCAGACAGCTTCCCACGAACTGCGCACGCCCCTTTCCATCATCAGCACCTACATTTACCTGCTAACCAAAGTGCAAGACCAGACAAAACGAGAGGTATACGCCCACCGTACCCAAGAGCAAGTGATACGCCTGAATCGTCTGGTAGACATGCTGCTGCTCATGGACAGATTGGATAGCAACGAACCGTTTAACTGGCAGGTGGCCGATTTGAATCAGTTGGTTTCGCTTTCAATTCAATCTTTGGAAAGCGCGTACCAGGAAAAACAGATCATGGTGCGATTTGAGCCGGACGACGACCTACCCGTGCTGATTACCGACATGGAATGGCTGCCCAAAGTCATCTGGCATTTACTGCACAACGCCATCCGCTTTACGCCAGAGGCCGGGACCATCAGCATCACGACGCATTGCACGGCAGGTTCGGTAGGATTTGTGATACAAGATTCAGGCATTGGTCTTAGCGCAGAGGGGGAAAGGCGACTGTTTGAACGCTTCTGGCGTGAAGATGAAGCGCACAGCACGCCTGGTTTTGGCCTAGGTTTGTCTATCGCCCAAAAGATCATAGAAAGGCATAACGGCCGTATCACCATCAACAGCATTCGCGGGCAAGGCACTCGTGTTGAAGTAAATCTGCCCCTAACTACCCCAGAAGGGATAGAAAACCTCTCGCAACACACCCTCTAACTTCTACAACTGCCCGTCGTCGGTCCAGCGGGCCACCTGCTGCCGGTAAGCCGGGTCCTCATAGCGGGCCGGCAAGAAGGCCGGTGCATACTCCGGCAGCGCCGCCCCGGTGATGGATGCCGCCAACAGCTCCCCAGCGGCCGGCGCGGCCATCACGCCATAGCCAGACAACGCCCCCAATACGTAAGCCCCATCCACCGGCAGCGGCCCAATCAACGGCCGATTTTCCGGCGTCCGGGTGTAATGGCCGCCATCAATGATCGGTTTGCTTCTACGCTCGAAGTAAGCCGCCAGACCGGGAGCCAGACAAGACAGGCCGCGCAGCGCCACGTCGGTGTATTCCGGGTCGAAATGCAGCGGCCATTGGGGGAAATCTTGCACGGCCGTATGATATGGCCACAACATTAACAAGGTCTGGCTGCCCGGCCCGCCCTCCGGCCGAAAATGCGCGCCCGGCGGCAGTGCGTCCAGCAAGTGGCGCGTTTCCGCCTGCTCCGCCAGATATGCCCGCTCGTCTTCCGACCAGGGCAGCGTCACCGGATCGTTCCAGATCATCATGGGTGCGTCCCGCGGGATAACGCCCAGCGGGTCTTCCAGGGCGATTTTGCCATGCAGCTCGTTGTGAACAGGTAAATCCACGCCCACCATCTGCCCGACGTGGCGCAAAAAGGGACCGGCGGCGTTGACAAAACGGCGCGTCGCCAGGTGGATTGTCTGCCCGGCGGCGGCCACCTGGACGCTATTGACCTGGTTGTTGGTTATCTGGACGCCGGTGACACGGCCGTTCACCAACCTCACCCCGCGTTCTTTGGCCTGCTGCCACAGATACATGCCCAACTGCTGCGCGCTCAGCCAGCCGGCGCGGCGCACGTGCAGCGCCGCCGTCGCGGCCGGCGTCACAAACGGCAAATGGGCGCGGATGAGGTCGCTGCCCAGCAGCAAATCCGCGCCGGTGGGCTGATGGTGATAGGCGTGGGGAGAAGATGGTTGGTAGGCGCTGGCACGGCCGTTGTGGATGCGCAAGTCGCCCGCGCCAAAGGTGGCGATTTGGGCGGCGGATTGTTGCAGGGAGACGGCCGTTTCCCGGTTTGCCGCCAGGTACACGTAACCACGCCGGTTCAGGTGAAAATAGTTGTCGCTTTCGTCGGCCAGCGCTTCCAGCAAATCAATGCTGCGATTCATAAAGCGCACCATCACTTCGCTAGGCCACCAGTTGCGGTAACACTCGGTGGATTTGTCGCTGGTCAGGGTCAGCGGTGGGCGCTCGTCCACCAGCACCACGTCGCTCAGGCCATGCCGCACCGCCAAAAAATAGGCCGCCGCTACCCCGGCAATGCCCGCCCCGCAAATCACTACGTCAGCCGTTTCCATTGCTCAACCTCGTGGGGAAATTTAGGACAAAGGGACAAAGGGACGTAAGAAACAAAGGGAAGGATCGCCTGCTCACCCCTTCACCCCGCCTCTTGTTCCGTCGGTTCGTTCTTCGGCAGACGGTGCGCCCCTTCGCGGGTGATCTGGAAGTGATCAAAATCGCGGGCGACGAAGGTGTTGGGGAAGATGGCCTGGGCTTCGCGGCGCACATCGCGCTCGAAATAGCGGCGCGACAGGTGGGTGAGGATCAGACTTTGCACCCCGGCTTCCTGCGCCAACCGGGCGGCGCGGGCGGCCGTCATGTGGCCGAATTGGGCGGCCATCTCGGCTTCTTCTTCGATGTAGGTGGATTCAATGACCAGTGTATTGGCGTTGCGGCAAATGTCTACCAGGGTATCGGTGCGGCCCACGTCGCCGATGTGGACGTATTTGACGCCGGGGATGGCTTCGCCCAGCACGTCGTTGGGGTGGATGGTACGGCCGTCGCCCAATATCACAGGCTCGCCGCGCACCAGCCGCCCTCGTTCCGGCCCGATGGGGACACCCAGCGCCGCCGCTTTATCGTCCAGAAACGGCCGTCGCTCCTTCTCCTCAAACACAAAGCCAAAACAATCCGGCCCCCGGTGACTCACCGGAAACGCCGACAGGGCAAACTTGTCGTCTTCCATCACCAGACCCGGTTCCAGGGTGATCAGGTTGATGTCTAGCGGCGTCTGGCCGCCGGGAAACACCACCTTAAACAACAAGTCCCCGACGCGCTTCAGGGTGGCCCGGCCGCCGTAGATGTCTATGCTCTCCAGATTTTCCCAGCGCGTCAGCGTAGACAGCAGCCCACCCAGCCCCAGGATGTGGTCCAGGTGACTGTGGGTCAGCAGCACCTTGTTCAGCCGCTTAAAACCGAGGCCGCTCTGCAAAATCTGGCGCTGCGTGCCCTCGCCGCAGTCCAGCAAAAAGCGATACTGGCGGTGCATGATAATGTGCCCAGACAGCCCGCGCTGGACAGATGGGGCGGAGGAAGAAGTTCCGAGAAATACAAGTTCAAACATGATGGGTTCAATGTTCTGGCGCGTAACCAGGGTCCTCTTAATCGTTAGGAACGAAAATTAAGTAACTTACAGAACTGAGATTAAAGATTAGAGATTGAACCAATCTTTAATCTCTAATCTTCTGTAGGTTGTTTAATTCGCGTTTCATCGTCAACGTTAACCCCATTGTCCTCAAAAGGTGGGCATTCGGCAACGGCCGTTGCCTCAACCGCTCAACCTACCCGAAAATCTCCAGGGGCCAACAGTTCTTGCAGCGGCGTATGCTCGCCGCGCACGACGCTGTGCATCTCCAAATCCCGCAGTTGCCCCTGGTGGAACACCACCTGGCGCATCGTGCCTTCGTAGCGAAAGCCGCATTTCTCCAGCACCCGCCGCGAGGCGGCATTGTCCGGGAAGATGGTCGCCTGCAAGCGGTTCACCGGCTTCACGTCGAACAGATAAGCCACCAACAGTTGCGCCGCTTCGCTCATGTAGCCCTGGCCCCAATGCGCACGGCCGTACAGCCGGTAGGCAATCTCATAGGTGCTTAAATAACTGGCCGTCTGAAAAAAGCCGATCTGGCCCACAATCGCCCCGGCGTGGTTGGTGATCAACAAGCCGCCCCGGTCGGCTTCCCACCAGCCGGTTTCACTAAATTGGTTGTGCCAACGAATATCCGACGCCAGGCTGAGCGGGTAATAATCGCCCAAATCCCGCACGTCGGCGGCCAAATCATACAACAAATCCAGGTCTGTTTGGCGCAGCGTGCGCAGAATTACTTTCTTTCCAACTAACATCATGGCCTCCTGGGGAGATTTT
>CALFEW010000452.1 GCA_937958365.1 uncultured Chloroflexota bacterium
AGGGGGTATTGTGGTCTATTTTATACGCATCACCGTGATAAGGTGACATTTCGTTTGAAGACTGGAGACTCGCCAGTTTTCACTCTTTTAGAAGCAGGCGAGACGCCTGCGGTCCGACCGGGCTAGAGCTGGAAATGGTCGGCCAGTGGTTCGACGAAGTTGGCCGGGGTGTATTCGCCAGAGGCCGGGTTCAAGACGTATTCGCCCTGGTAGTCGCCGCGGGCGATGCGCGCCAGCATCTCCACCAGGTGGTCTACGTCGTCGGTATTGTTATAACAGCCAAAGCTGGCGCGAACCATACCGGGCATGTGCGATTTGTCGCCGGAAAGCAGTTGATCGCGCCACGTAACGGCCGTTGCCTCATCCAATTGCAACAAATGCACCACGTAAGGATGGGCACAAAAGCAGCCACTGCGCACGCCGATGCCCCCTTCATACCCCAAAACGGCCGCCACTTTGAAATGGGAAACGCCAGCCAGATTGAAGGGGATGACGCCTACTTTTTCGTGGGCGCGGGCGGGGTTGGTTTCGCCGTAAATGATGAGGCCGGGAATTTGCTGCATCTGCTCCAGAGCATAGGCGATTAGCGCTTCCTCGTGGGCGGCGATGGTCGCCATGCCCACGTCCATGAGAACCTGCGCCGCGGCGGCCATCGCCACCGCGCCGACGACGTTGGGGCTGCCCGCTTCGTCGCGGTCGGGCATACCGGCCCAATGAACCTCATCCAGCGTCACCACGTCCACCGTGCCGCCGCCAACGTAATCGGGCGGGCTTTGCAGGAAGATCGCTTTGGGGCCAATGAGCGCGCCGGCGCCAAAGGGGGCGTACATCTTGTGGCCGGACAGCACGACAAAATCCAGGTGTTCGGGGTCGTCGTCGGGGCGCATGTCTACGCGGCGGTGGGGGGCGAGTTGAGCGGCGTCTACCAAAATCATAGCGCCGGCGGCGTGGGCTTTGCGCGCCAGGCGGTGGATGGGCTGCAAGAAGCCGCTGACGTTGGATGCGCCGGTGACAGCGACCAGGGCGACGCGCCCGGCGTATTCGTGGAGGAGTTGGTCGAAGTGGTCTTCATCGAAACGGCCGTCTACCCCAGCCCGAACATAGCGCACATTCGCCCGCTGCCGCCAGGGCAAATCGTTGGAATGGTGTTCCAACTGCGTGGTGATAACCACCGAATCCGGCGTAAAGGGAAAGCGGAAAGAGAGCTTATTCAGCGCTTCGGTAGAATTTTTGCCGAAGATGACGGTGTTGGTGGCTAAATCCGCGCCGACAAAACGGCCGATAATCTCGTGGGCCTGGTCGTAGGCAACCGTGCTGAGGCGGGACTTGAAGCCTGTGCCACGATGGACACTGGAATAGTAGGGCATAAATTGGGTCACGGCGTCCATCACTTGCCGTAAGGCGGGGGTGCTGGCGGCGTTGTCCAGGTTAACGTAGGGGGCTAAACGGCCGTCTAACAACGGCACAAGACAATCCAAACCGACGATGTGATCACGCAGGTTCATGGGGAAACTCCTGTAGAAAGTGTAAATTGTGAATTGGGAATGGGAAATTTATGGGAGAACAGGGGAAGGGGAACGGCCGTGTCGGGTATGTTCGACACGGGCGACTACAGATGCAGGGTTCACAGCTCGTCTGTTCCGTCATGCCGCCGATTATATCATTAGACCCGGCAGGTTTGAGAAACCCGTCAGGTCGGCGTCAAAATAACGAGATTTTTGACTCTCACCCGCCACAAGCTATAATACCAAGCGCCTAGCCCAGGTGGCGGAATTGGCATACGCGGCAGGTTGAGGGCCTGTGCCCTTAGGGCGTGGAGGTTCGAGTCCTCTCCTGGGCATCAAGAGTCGGAATAGCAATATTCCGGCTCTTTTTTTGTTGGTCTGGTAGTATCTTCTGGCATGGTTCAGTTCAGATGATATGTCCTTTACAATTTGTAGCCGCGGTATCC
>CALFEW010000453.1 GCA_937958365.1 uncultured Chloroflexota bacterium
AAATAACAAGTCACGGGCCGCCGTCAATTCGGCGGCAACTTCATGGGTCGTATACGGCTGATACCAGGGAAGCGACTTAAAAGATCGATCGTACAATTCGCAAAATTTGGCGACGGCTTGAACGCGAGACAGCGTGCCCCAGGTTAAATCCGGGTGGGCCGGCGGTTCACAATCGGCTAAATCTTGTTTGACCAGCAGCCACTCTTCATTGCTGATGGCGAAGTGGTGATGCTGCAAGAATTGGGCCGCCGGGCTGTGAATATCGGTAACGGCGTGGCTGATCTGGTGTACGGCCGTTCCCGGCAATTCGTCCATCACCCGCCGCAAAAGCTGGCTGCCCAACCCCTGCCGCTGCCACTGCGGCGCAATAAACCCATCCAGTTCAAACATGCCAGGCAAACCCGGCAGGGGCGCAACGGAAGCCATGCCCACCGGCTTCCCATTCGCCAGGATGACCCAGACGTAGCCTTCAAGGTGCAAAATAGCCCGCAGGTGAGCATCCAGGGAAGCCGCCATGCCCGGACGGTGAGGATATACAGTCAAATAGCTGGCGCTTAGCGCTGTAGCCATCGGCGTTTTATAAGTGTCAATGGTGATCGTTTTCAATGTCATCGCTATAAGTTACAGACGTTTGTGAATTCATGCAACGAAAGCAGCGACCAACTTGGGGCGGGTTGATTGGTTTGGTGAACTGGCTTACCATTTGGCTCCGTATTATACTTTGCCTATGTCGAAGACTATCCGGCAGCACCGCATGAGCTATACGACGGACGTGGGCAAAACGGCCGTTGCCCTCGTCACCCACTTTCTCACCATCCACTGGTGGGCCTACACCGTCGCCGTCCACAGCGTGGAAGACGACCCCGCCTACCAGCCCCATGACGTAGATTTGTTATGGACGATTGTGGATGGCAACGGCCGTCTCCGCACCATCCCCCTCGAAGTCAAAGGCGACCGCTACCACAACACCGGCAACTTCTTCCTGGAAACCGTCAGCAACGCCAACAAACAAACGGCCGGCTGCTTCCTCTACACCAAAGCCCACTGGCTCTTCTACGTCTTCGTCGAAGTGGGCGACCTCTACTGCATCCCGATGAATTTGGCTCGCCCCTGGTTTGCCGAAAATAGCGACCGCTTCCGCGAAGCCCGCACCAGCACCCCCGTCGGCGACGATTCTTACGTCACCGTAGGCCGCCTCGTACCGATTACCACCCTCTGCGAAGAAATCCCCGCCACCCTCCACTGGCGCAAAGAAGGCGAAACCTGGACCCAAATAAAAAGCCCTTCCCAAAATTGAGAAGGGCCTGAGCCACGCCACTTTTACGATGGTCGGTGTACGGATATTGAATGGGGGATCGAAAAAGCGGCAAATGCGCCACGCTCGCCAAAGCGCGGGCGCATTTGCCTAAGGTGAGTGGAAACGGCTATTTAATGAACAACATTTCCTGATACGTGGGCAGCGGCCACAAATCGTCGGCCACCAGGTTTTCCAGTTCGTCGGCGTATTGGCGCACGCAAGCCATCTGCGGCAGCAGCGCCGTAGCGGCATACTGCGCATCTTCCATCGCACTGCCGCCCCGGTTTCCGATCAGCCCGTTCAATTCGGTCAGGCTGTCTTGCAGCAAGCGCACCAGGTCGGTCACTTTGTCCAGGGTATTGGTGTCGAAGGTGTAGCCAACGGCCTTCAAGCTCGCGCAGGTCGTCGCCAGTTCGCTCTGGAAACGAATGGCGGCCGGCCAGATCATCGTGCGGCCGATTTCCAACGTGAGTTTGGCCTCGGTGCGCACCGCCTTCACGTACTGTTCCAGCTTCACTTCCAGGCGGCTCTCCACCTCGCGGTGCGACAACACGCCATACTTCTCGAACAAGGCGATGGCTTCCGGGCTGGCGAAGGCGGGCAGCGCCTCCACCGTCGTGCGCAGGTTTGGCAGCCCACGCGCCGCCGCTTCCGCGTGCCACGCTTCCGAATAACCGTCACCGTCGAACAAGATGGAACTATGCTCGTCCAACACCTCTTTCAACAGCGCCTGCACCGCCTGATCAAAATCACCTTCGGCCGCCTCCAGGCGCGTCGCCATGTAATCCAGCGATTCGGCGATGATGGTATTCAGCACCAACAGCGGGGAGCCGATGGATTGGTTAGCGCCCACCGCCCGGAACTCGAATTTGTTGCCGGTGAAGGCAAAGGGGCTGGTGCGGTTGCGGTCGCCGGCGTGCATGGGCAGTGGCGGCAAGGTATCTACGCCCAGCGTCATCAGGCCACTTTGTTTCGACGACGTGGCGCTGCCAGAGGCGCGGATTTGCTCAAAAACATCGCGCAGTTGGTCGCCCAAGAAAATCGAGATGATGGCCGGGGGCGCTTCATTCGCGCCCAAACGATGGTCATTGCCGGCCGAAGCGACCACAGAGCGCAGCAGTGTGGCATATTTGCTGATGGCCCGAATGACGGCCACGCAGAAGACCAGGAAACGTTCGTTTTCGTGCGGCGTCTCGCCCGGTTCCAGCAGATTGCCCAATGTGGCGCTGCCCAGCGAGTAGTTGACGTGTTTACCGGAGCCATTGATACCGGCGAACGGCTTTTCGTGGGTCAGACAGACCATACCGTACTTGGGGGCGATGCGCTTGAGCGTGGTCATGAGGATGTGTTGATGGTCGGTGGCGACGTTGGCGTTTTCGTACACCGGGGCGATTTCGTATTGCGCCGGGGCCACTTCGTTGTGGCGGGTTTTGACCGGCACGCCTAGTTTGTACAATTCGCGCTCGGCTTCCAACATAAAGCCCAACACGCGCTCCGGAATCGCGCCGAAGTAATGGTCTTCAAATTCCTGGCCTTTCGGGGAGGGCGCGCCAAACAGGGTGCGGCCGGCCGTCAGCAGGTCGGGGCGGGCATAGTAGAAGTTGCGATCAATCAGGAAGTATTCCTGTTCCGGCCCGGCCGTAGACGTGACCATCGAGCCATCGTAGTCGCCGAACAGCTTCAAGATGCGCTGCGCCTGTACGTTGAGGGCCTGATTGGAGCGCAGGACAGGCGTTTTCTTGTCCAGTGCTTCACCTGTCCAGGAGACGAAGGCGGTGGGGATGCACAGGGTGGTGCCGTTGGGGTTTTCCAGGATGTAAGCCGGGCTGGTGACATCCCAGGCGGTGTAACCACGCGCCTCGAAGGTGCCGCGAATGCCGCCGGTGGGGAAGCTGGAGCCATCCGGTTCGCCCTGGATAAGCTGGTAGCCGGTGAATTCGGTGATGGCGCTGCCGTCGCCGTTGGGCGAGAGGAAGCTGTCGTGTTTTTCGGCGGTGAGGCCGGTGAGCGGGTAAAAGACGTGGGCATAGTGCGTGGCGCCTTTTTCGATGGCCCAGTCTTTCATGGTGTTGGCGACGATGTCGGCGACGGAGATGTCCAACGGTTCGCCCTGGCTGATGGTGCGCATCAGCGATTTGTACACTTGTTTGGGCAGCCGTTCTTTCATCACGGCCGTACTGAATACATTGGCGTTGAACAGTTCGCGGGTTGGCGTCTCCGCAAAGTTCAACTGCTGCTTCATTGGCTCGTAGCTATTGATAGCAGCGATGGCATTTAATCGGGTCACGTTTCCACTCATGATGTTTCCAAAACTCCTTAAAAATTTGAATTTTGATCAAGAACCAGGTTTCAGTCCCAGTTCAATTCTCCTGATTTAATTGAATAAAAAAGACGCCGCCCACGCAGCAGCTTACGCTTTGCGAGGGAGACGTCCTGGTCTCGAAAAGTTTATTTGGTTGTGGGTCTAAAGATACACAACAAGCTTTCGTCCGTCAATCTATTTCTATCTCAAATATTTTTAACGGCCGTTGTGCAAACTGCACGAAGGAAAAAGAATGGTCAATAGCCAATGCTCAACGCTCACCGGTTGACAATTGACCATTAACAATTAACCCTTCTCTTCCCCCCTTCTTCTAACGCATCGCGTCATCATACAACAAAGCCCCGCCATTTCTTGTAAAAATTATCTAATGCTTTTTTACCCCCTTTCTTCCTATACTTCAAAGGCTGGTATTGTGTAGCTTTAACACCATACTGGCCGTCAATTCAACATCTCGCCGACGCCATTTGCCGGCGTGTACATTTACAAAACGCTTCAACATGGCCCCGTTCGTTGAGCAGAGAAGAGAGGAAAGCGACATGCACGATTTACAGTCACCAGGGATAGAAAGCAAGGTCCGATGTAAGCAGAGCGGGCCAAAGGAAAACGGTTTGCCCGATGCGGGCGAAGACCACCAGCAAAGCTGTTGTCGTCCTCCTTCCGCCCAGGGTTTGTACGATCCCCAATTTGAACGCGACGCCTGCGGCATCGGCTTCGTCGTCAACATCAAAGGCCAGCCTTCCCACGACATCATCCAAAAAGCCCTTACCGTTTTAGTCAATCTCACCCATCGCGGAGCCACCGGCTCAGAACCCAACACAGGCGATGGCGCCGGAATCCTTTTTCAAACGCCTCATAAATTTCTCCAAAAAGTTACCTCAATCGAAAACATAACCCTACCATCTCCCGGCCAATATGGCGTGGGCATGGTCTTTTTGCCGTTAGAAAGCGACCAACGACTGGCTTGCGAACAGCAGTTTGAGGCCATCGTCGCGGCGCAGGGGCAAACGGTTCTGGGTTGGCGCACTGTGCCCACCCGCGACGCCGGCCTGGGCATCACCGCCCGCTCCAAAGAGCCGGTGGTACGCCAGATATTCATCGGCCGCAATCCGGCCATCCAGACCGACATGGATTTTGAGCGCCGCCTGTACATCATCCGGCGGCTGGCCGAGAAGCAAATTCGTTATGGCGAGAATGCGCACGGCCGTTTCTTCTACATCGCCAGCCTCTCCTACAAAACCATCGTCTACAAAGGCATGTTGCTGTCCGAGCAAGTCCAGCCCTTTTATCCCGACCTGCAAGACGCAGACATGGAATCTGCCCTGGCGCTGGTCCACTCCCGCTTCAGCACCAATACCTTCCCCTCCTGGGAACGCGCCCATCCCAACCGCTACATCATCCACAACGGCGAAATTAACACCATTCGCGGCAACCAGAACTGGATGCGCGCCCGCGAATCGCTGCTGGCTTCGCCCTATTTCGGCGACGATTTAGCCGAACTTTTGCCGGTGATTGACGGCGACGGCAGCGATTCGGCCATGTTTGACAACGCCCTGGAATTTTTGTTGCTGAACGGCCGTTCCCTCGCCCACGCCATCATGATGATGATCCCCGAACCCTGGTCCAAGCGCCCGGACATGGACCCCACGCTCAAAGCGTTCTACGAATACCACAGCGCCCTTATGGAACCGTGGGACGGCCCCGCCTCCATCGGTTTTAGCGATGGCTTCCAGATTGGCGCGATTTTAGACCGCAACGGGCTACGGCCGTCGCGCTACACCGTCACCAAAGACGGCCTGGTCGTCCTGGCTTCCGAAACCGGCGCGCTGGAAATTGCCCCGGAAAACATCGCCTACAAAGGGCGGCTGGAGCCGGGCCGCATGTTGTTGATTGACACCGTCGCCGGCCGCATCGTCAGCGACGAAGAGTTAAAAGCGCAAATCGCCCGCCAATATCCCTACGGCGAATGGCTGACCGAGCAGCAAATCACCCTGGCCGCCCTGCCCGATGGCCAACCGGCCACCGCGCCTGATCACGCCACGGTGGTGCAGCGCCAGCAAGCGTTTGGCTACACCTTTGAAGACCTGCGCCTGCTGCTCACGCCGATGGCCCAAAACGGCGTCGAAGCCCTGGGTTCGATGGGCGACGACACGCCGCTGGCGATATTGTCGGACAAGGCGCAGCCGCTGTTTAACTACTTCAAGCAGCTCTTCGCCCAGGTCACCAACCCGCCCATAGACTCCATCCGCGAAGAACTGGTGACGAGCAGCATCACCTTGTTGGGATCAGAAGGCAATCTGCTGGCTCCCGGCGCAGCAAGCTGCCGCATGATCAAGTTGGACCACCCCATCCTCACCAACGACGACCTGGCAAAATTAAAAGCCTTAAATCTGCCGGGCATCCAATCGGCCGTTTTGCCGATATTGTACCCGGTGGCCGATGGCGGCGCGGGATTGGAACGGGCGTTGGATGAGTTGTTTGCGGCGGCGGACACGGCCGTATCCCACGGCGCTAAAATCCTCATCCTCTCCGACCGGGGCATCAGCCGCGAGCAGGCGGCCATTCCCAGCCTGTTGGCCGCCGCCGGGCTGCACCACCACCTGATCCGCCAGGGCAACCGCACCGAAACGAGCATCGTCGTCGAGTCGGGCGAACCACGCGAAGTCCATCATTTTGCCGTCCTCATCGGCTACGGCGTAGACGCCATCAACCCCTACCTGGCCTACGAAACGATTGGCGACATGCTGCGCAAGCGGCTGGTGACGGGCGTCAGCTACGACGAAGCCGAGTACCACTACGTCAAAGCCGTCTTCAAGGGCGTGGTGAAAATTATGTCCAAGATGGGCATTTCCACCGTGCAAAGCTACCGGGGCGCGCAAATTTTTGAAGCGCTCGGCCTGCATAAAGACGTGGTGGACCGTTATTTCACCGGTACGCCCAGCCGCATCCAGGGCGCGGATCTGAACACGTTGGCGAAAGAAGTGGAAATCCGCCATAAAACAGCTTTCCCGGAACGGCCGTCAAACGGCCACGTTCTCCCCGTCGGCGGCAAATACCAATGGCGGCAGGGTGGTGAACCCCACCTGTTTAACCCCAAGACGATCCATGCGCTGCAAACGGCCGTGCGCAGCGGCGATTACGAAGCCTTCAAACTCTACTCCCAGGGCGTCAACGATCAGAGCCGTAAACTTTACACTCTGCGCGGCATGTTAGATTTCAACCTCGCCGCCGAGCCGGTTCCGCTGGACGAAGTAGATTCGGTCGAGACCATCGTGCGCCGCTTCAAGACCGGAGCCATGTCCTACGGCTCCATCAGCCAAGAGGCCCACGAAGCGCTGGCCGTCGCCATGAACCGCCTGGGCGGCAAAAGCAACACCGGCGAAGGCGGCGAAGACCCCGCCCGCTATCTGCCCGACGAAAACGGCGACTCGCGCAAAAGCGCCATCAAGCAGGTCGCCAGCGGCCGTTTCGGCGTCACCAGCCATTACCTGGTCAACGCCACCGAAATTCAAATTAAGATGGCTCAGGGCGCGAAGCCGGGCGAAGGCGGCCAGCTTCCCGGCCGCAAAGTCTATCCCTGGGTTGCCAAAGTGCGCCTCTCCACCCCCGGCGTCGGCCTGATTTCACCGCCGCTCCACCACGGCGTCTAATCCATCGAAGACCTGAAACAGCTCATTCAT